>CAZLXK010000059.1:0-11629 GCA_964563305.1 uncultured Treponema sp. | reverse complement strand
AAAGTTATCTCTAAAAACTGAAGTTTTTAGAGATTTCCCTAAAGTCTTTTTCTTTACTATTTGCGGATTATTAAGTATACTTTGTTTTATGGAAATTCAAACAGCACAGCAAGCCCAGCGTCTTTTTGAAGATTATAAAAACACAGAAGTTATTTTTACTAAGGATATAATCAAGGTTCTAAAAATGGATCCTCGCCAAATTTATATAAAAAGTGCAGGATCACAATGGCCTTGTATAATAAATTCAACTTCTTTTTTACAAGCGAAAATCATTTTGGGCACTGCAGGCGGAGCTTTTCAAGCACTTTCTAAAAAAAATCCTGCTCCAGTAAATTTAAGATTTAGTTTTTATCAAAACGACGGTCAACTTTTAAATTTTTTTGTTTCAGGAAGAGTTGACAAAATCAATCCTTATATGAACAACAAAGATTTGGCGGTTATAACTTTACAATACACGCAACGTCCGCCAGATGATATGATTTTTATGATTGGCCATCTTCTTGATGCAAATGAAAATTTCTTAAAACGAAAAGAAGAACGCATTTTAATTACACAAGATTCTTTGCGCAGATTAAATTTGCAAAGAAAAGAAACAATCGTTGTAATTCAAAATATTCCGCGTCATTGCATTTTACAAGACATTTCTTTTGGTGGAGCAAAAGTTATTCTCTTAGGTTTAGCTCAATTTTTAATGAACAAAGAAGTTGTGCTTAAACTTGAGTTTAAAGAGCCAGACGAAGAAATTGAAATTAAAGGAACTATTGTTGCTAGCGTTTTTGTTCAAGGAAGAAAAGATATTTTTAGTGCAAGCATAAAATTTGACGAATCTTCAATAAGTCTTTCTTACAAAATTAGAATCAATCATTATTTGTCTACAATGCGAAAAGATGAACTTAAACAAAATGCTTTAAGGCAACAAGAAATTCTTGAATCAAATTCTCAAGTTTCAAATAATCAGCAAGCAAATACAGTAAATCAAAATTCAGTAAATTCTTCAAATTCTATTTCTGAACAATCATCAAATTTATAAATTAAAAAAATCTGCAAATTTTTAAGGAATTATTATGAATCCAGCAAATCCTTTAAAATCAATTTTTTATATTAAACTGCCAGAAAATTTTAAACTTTCAAATTCAAATTCTCAAGTTCACATTGATCCAAAAATTCTTCTTCCAGTTCAAAAAAAAGATGGCGACACAAGCGACACTTTTAATGTTGAAACGCTTTCTCAAGAGCAAATTCTTTCGGGACTTTTAACAGTTCTTGCTTACGAACCAAATAACAAAGATGCTCCTTATTACAGAAAACTTCTCGAAGAAGCACGTCCGGGAATTAAAAAAGAACTTGCAGAAGCGGCAATTCTAAAAGCTAAAAATGAAGATTGGGATTTAGCAGAAGAAATTTGGCTTGCTTTACGCGGACTTTATCCGAACGATAGTGCAATTACGCTGAATATGGCACTTTTGTTTGATCAAAAAGCTTCTTCTTACAGAAGAAGCGGTTTAACAGAAGACGCTGACGCTTACGACGAAAGTGCTTATCGTTATTACACAGAAGCAATGGACAGCGAGCCACCTTTGCCAGATGCTTATTTTAACGCAGCATTTTTTCACTTAAAGCGACGAGAATTTACTGACGCAAAAGAAGATTTTGAAAATTATCTTGCACTTACTGCCGATTTTACTGACGAAGAATTGGGCGAAAATGGAATTTATAAAAAAGAACGTGCTCAAGAAATGATTAACAAAATTACAAACAGAAATCTTGAAGATTCTCATTTTCACGACGCTTATATGTTGATTTCTAGCGGTCAAGAAGAAAAAGGTTTGGAAGAAATTCAAAAATTTATTCGCAATAATCCAGCGGTTTGGAATGCTTGGTTTTTGCTTGGTTGGGGATTACGCAGACTTAATAAATTTGAAGATGCAAAACAAGCGTTTTTGAAAGCTCGAGAATGTGAAGGTGGAGATGAAAATGCTGACACTTTAAACGAACTTGCAATTTGCCAAATTGAAACTGGAGATTTTGATGGTGCAAAAGAAAGTTTGATTGAAGCTTTAAATATTGATCCTGACAACACAAAAATAATTAGCAACTTAGGATTTCTTGCACTTAGAGAAGGCGACTCTGAAGAAGCGTTACGTTATTTTCAAACTGTTGCTGAAATTGATCCTAGCGATAAAATTGCCCAAGAGCAAATTAAAGAACTCAAATCTTTACTTGGAATTTAAAACCGCTACCAACTGCCAGCCGCTAGAAAAAAAACTGCAAGTTTCTTGCAAAAAAACCTAGCCCCGATCATAGTGGCGTGCCATAAGGCACGTTGCGAAATGAAATGAAGCAATGGAGCGACAGCGTAACCACGACGAGCGGGTCGAAGTAACAAAATTTGCTCCAATGGTTCGACTATGTTCACCAACCACAAAAAGTTTAGATTTTCTTCATCATATTTACCATTTCTATTGCACCAAGTGCACAATCATAACCTTTATTGCCGGCTTTTGTTCCCGCACGTTCGATTGCTTGCTGAATTGTGTCGGTTGTTAAAACTCCAAACATAACTGGCAAACCAGAGTTTAACTCAACTTGAGCAATTCCTTTAGAAACTTCTGCACAAACATAATCATAATGACTTGTACTTCCGCGAATAACTGCACCTAAGCAAATAAGTGCGTCGTACTTTCCGCTTTTTGCCATTTTTTGAGCCGCAACTGGAATTTCAAAACTTCCCGGAACCCAGCACAAATCAATGTCGCTGTCTGCAACATCGTGTCTAAGCAAAGCATCTCGAGCTCCTTCAATCAACTTGGAAACAATAAATTCGTTAAACCTTGCCGCAACAATTCCGATTTTCATTCCGTTAGCATTTGACAATTTTCCTTCAATAATATTCATTTTTTCCTCCGAATATTTTTATTTTTCTTAATAATTATTTTACTGATTTTGTTATGCTGAATTTTGTTCAGCATAAGTTATTCTAAACTTGCTTCAACATTTCTTAGCAATTTTATTTACAAATTCCGAAACTAGTTCGTAATGACATTAACGCTATAAATGACATTAACGCTACATTTGATGGTTTCGACTTAGCTCAACCGCCGTAATGTGCAAAATCAAACGCCTTCAAGAATATGTCCCATTCGATGAGCTTTAGTTTTTAAGTAAAACGCATCTTGCGGACGAATTCCTAAATCAAGCGGAATTCTTTCTGTAATTTCAAGTCCACATTCTTCGCTATTCAAACCGTAAACTTTTTCAGGATTATTTGTCATCAGCCGAATTTTTGAAACGCCCAAATCTTTTAAAATCTGAATTCCGCAGTTATAATCGCGTGCATCAACTGGCAATCCCAAAGCAAGATTTGCATCAACTGTGTCCAAACCATTATCTTGCAAAGCGTAAGCCTTAATTTTGTTAAGCAAACCAATTCCTCTTCCTTCCTGCCGAAGATAAACTAAAACTCCGCGACCTTCTTTCGCAATCATTTTCATTGCAGCAGCAAACTGATCGCCACAATCACACTTTAAAGAACCAAACGCGTCTCCTGTAAGACATTCGCTGTGAACGCGACAAAGCACTGGATTTCCGTCATCAACTTTTCCCATAACCAAAGCACAATGTTCAATATTTGAACTATGATCTTTAAATCCATACAAAATGAAGTTTCCATATTTAGTTGGCAACTTCGCAGCGGCAATTCTTTCAATAAACTTTTCGTGAGTCCGCTTGTATTTTATTAAATCAGCGATGCAAATAAGTTTTAAGTTCCACTTTTTTGCAAGTTCCCGAATTTCTGGAAGTCGAGCCATATGTCCATCTTCGCTCATAATTTCACAACATAAGCCCACTTGTTCAAGCCCAGCAAGTCTGCACAAATCAACAGTCGCTTCTGTATGTCCTTGCCGAACAAAAGTTCCTTCAGTTTTTGCAATCAGCGGAAACATATGACCTGGTCGTCTAAAATCTTCCGCCTTAGTTTTTGGATCAACTAAAGACATCGCTGTTAAACTTCTATCAAAAGCACTAATTCCTGTGCTAGTTTTTACGTGATCAATGCTTACTGTAAACGCAGTTTCGTGATTATCAGTATTTTCTGCAACCATTGGACTAAGCCAAAATTTTTTCGCAATTTCTTTACTAATTGGCATACAAATTAAACCGCGAGCATTTTTTGCCATAAAATTTATTACATCTGGAGTTGCAAATTGAGCAGCACAAATCAAATCGCCTTCATTTTCACGATTTTCGTCGTCAGTAACTAAAATCATTTTTCCATTTTTTAAATCTTCAAGTGCTTCTTGAATTGTATTAAAAATTTTTTTGTCCGCTGAGCTTGCTGAATTTTCCGACTTTAAGTTTAAATCCGCCATATAAAACCTCCGCTTTTTTATTTTTATTTTTGTTTTAGAGCACAAACCTCGCCAAACTTTCAGTTTCTTGCAAAAACTTGTCGCCCCAAAAGTTTCCCGCTATTCGTGGTTCCGCTTTCGCTCCATTCTCTGCAAAATTACATACAGTGATAGAGGCTCTCGAAATCACCATTTTGTAAAAGCAAACAATTAACTTATGAAACAAGTTTTTAATTTGCAGAGAACTCGCCTACGGCTCGCCACTACAATCGGGGCTAAGTCCTCTGCGTTTTGTGCTAAGGTTTCACCCTAAACAAAGCGACAAAATCTTCAAACTTTAGTGAAAATTTGGAAAATTTGTCATAAAACTTTGAGTTGCTTCGTCCAAATTTCCAAAATCATCATCAAAACCTTTATTTTCGCCAAGTTTATTTAAATCACTTTTGTTCGCATTAAAACCAAAACTTAAAAAATGCTCAACATATTTTCCAATCACATCACATTCAATATTTACCAAACTTCCAAGACTTTTTTTAGAAAGATTTGTATTCTCCCAAGTGTGCGGAATTACTGCAACGCTAAAAATATATTCGCCACCAGTTTTTGAAATATTTGCAACTGTCAAACTTATTCCGTCAACGCAAACCGAACCTTTTTCAATAATGTAAAATCCCAAGTTTTCGTCCACAAGAATTTTTACATTTACAGCGTTTTCTTCTTTTTCAAAACTTAAAAATCTTCCAGTTCCGTCAATATGTCCGCTAACAATATGTCCACCAAATCTTCCGTTAAGTTTCATTGCACGCTCAAGATTTACAATTCCGCCGTTAGAAAGTTCACCAAGCGAAGTTCGCCTAAAAGTTTCTGGAGTTACGTCAGCACAAAATGAACTTTGATTTTTTTCAGTTACAGTCAAGCAAGTTCCATTTACAGCCACGCTTTCTCCAAGTGCAAGTTCATTCGCAAAACTGCAATTTATACAAATTGTCAGCGAAGATGAATTTCGCAAAATCGACTGAACCTTTCCTAATTCTTCTACAATTCCTGTAAACATTTTTATTACATCTCCTTTTTAGTTTGGAGCAAATCTTCTTACAAAATTTGCAGTTTTTTTAACAAAAATTTGCAATTTTATCACAAATCCCGCTCGTCAGGGTTTCGGCTTCGCCTAAATTGCTTTGCAACTCGCTAATCGCTCGCCCTTATGATCGGGGCTAAATTTTCTACAAAAAATATCGCAAAAGCACATCATCACCAAAAAATTCAAGCTTTGGTTTAGCAAGTTTTACAGAATCTTTTGGGAAATCAACACCTTTTTTCTGAACTGGCGAATGAGGCAAATTATCTTTATTTCCAAAAATTTGTGCACCAATATAAACTTGAACTTCATTCACAAGATTTTTTTCAAAAAACAAACTTCCGTTTAAAACGCCACCGCTTTCCACAAGAACGCTGTCAATTCCTTTTTGTCCAAGTTGATTAAATAAATCTTCAAGATTAAGTTCGTTTACTTTTGAATTTTCATAAAAACGCTCTTCAATTTGCAAAACAGAAATTCCGCATTTTTCAAGTTCAATTTTTTTAGCATTTTCTTCCGACGTTAAATTCTTTTTGCAAACAACAATCACTGGAAAAATTTTCGCTGTTTTTACAATTTGACTTTCCATAGGAATTTTTAAAGAAGAATCGCAAATAATTCTTGTTGGCTGAAAATATTTTGATTTTGTCGCGAGATTTGCACTTTGTTTTGCAAAATTGGCAGTTTTACTCGCGGAATTTACACTTTTCGCGGAAGAACTGGCGGTTTTATTCGCGAAACTGCCAGTTTGCGTCGCGGAAGTTTCAGTTTTTGTCACAAAATCATCAAATTCATCATTTTCATCATCATCCAAGCGAACATTTAAAAGAGGATCATCTTTTAAAACTGTATTTATTCCTGTCATCACCGCCATAACATTTGCTCGAGTTTTGTGAACATTTTTGCGAGCAAGTTCGCCCGTAATCCATTTTGAATTTCCGCCAGCACAAGAAGTTTCGCCGTCAGCACTCATTGCATATTTTACAATTATGTAAGGCGTTTTAAATTTTATAAAATGAAAAAAGATTCTGTTTATTTCGTCACATTCATCACGCAAAAAATCTTGAATAACATTTATTCCTGCATCTTCTAAGATTTTTACGCCTTTTCCGTTTACAAGCGGATTTGGATCTCGCGAGCCAATTACAACATTTTTTATTCCACTTTCAATAATTGCTTGCGTACAAGGCGGTTGCTTTCCAAAATGACAACAAGGTTCCAGCGTTACGTAAAGCGTTGATCCTTTTACATCAATTCCATTTTCAAAAGCATTTTTTAGTGCGTCTCGTTCTGCGTGAAGATTTCCATAATTGTGATGATAACCAGTTGTCAAAATTTTCTCACCAGATTCTACGCTGCTTACAATTACGGCTCCAACTTGCGGATTTGGATGAGTCCAAGCGAAAGCTTTTTTTGCTTGACTGATTGCCAAACACATAAATTTTTCTTGCGGAAGATATTTTTGATTGTATTTAAAATTATTGTTTGATATCGAACTATTCACGTTTTTAGTTTTATATCAAACTATTTTTTAAGTCAATAAGAAAATTGTTATTAAGTCAAATTTTGGCTTTTCTGAAAATTACGGAGGTTGCACCAAGTCGAAACCACAAATTTATTTCGTTAAAAGAACTTTGTCGCCAACGTTTACATTTTGCTTTTTATACCAACCTTGCGGAACTTCAAGCGCATAACGAACAGAACGCGAAGATGTTATAGAAGAGAGCGAATAAGGTTTCATATCAAAAATATCAATAATTTTTCCGTCGCTACTTATGTAAGCAATCGAAAGTGGATGTGGCGTGTCTTTCATCCAAAAACTTAAAACTTGATCTTTTTCAAAAACAAAAAGCATTCCTGTTCCGTCTGGAATTTTTTTCCGATTCATAAAACCATAATTTCGTTCTTCTGACCTTACTGCAAGTTCTGCAACAAGTTCAACTTTGCTTCCGTCAGATTTTAAAATGCTCAAAGTTTCTTTTTCTAAGTTAAACTTTTTTGTTTGACACGAAGAAAAACTTCCTAAAATCACAAAAATCGCTAAAAAAACAAAAAATTTCGCTAAATTTCGTTTCATATTTTATAAAACCGCCTATTTCCGCAAAAAATCAAAATCACAATTCATCTAAAAACATTTCGCGAGTTATTTCTTGTGTTGACTTTTCCACCAAAGATTTTTCCAAAAGTTCATCAAAAACATTTTTATCCACATATTTTAAAGTCAGCGGACGTTCAAGCGTCAAAATCACAGAATCATCTTTCCATTCTGATTTTTCTGGATCTAAAGAATTTGGATTTCCATATTTTTGGCAAAGAGTTGAAAAAATTGAATAATGATCTAATTTTTCTTGCTTTAAATTTAAAGTGATTGTGTAAAGTCGACCTTCATAAAACTGAAACCAACATCGATCTAAAAAAGAATAAGGTGCGGTTCGAGAAGTGTCAGTTTCTATTAAAGTTTGATTATCGCTCGGAAGCAAAGAAACATCTCGGTCGCCTCTATAACCAAACTGAGAATCTTTTTGCAAAGCAGATTTTACTTCGTCAAGAGTCATTCCAAGTTGAATTTTTCTAAATCCATGCGGAAGATTTTGATTTTGAGAAATATTTTGCGAATTTTCCAAAGCGAAACTTTGACATAAAAAAATGCTTGAAAATAAAAAAATCATTAAAAAAGTTTTAAATTGTTTCATTTGCTCTTTTGTTATTTTGTTTTCTGTAAAAAGCGGCTTGTTTTATAAGTTCAGGAACATCTGGAATTGTAATTTTGCCGTTAATTATTTTGATATTTTGATCAGTTTCTATAGCGAGCATTGCTTTACTTTTTTCTTCATCAGGAATTCCACAAAGATTTATAAGTTCCATTGGACTTAGATCTGTTGGATAAGCAACGCCTTTTACAAAACTAGATTTTTTCTTTTCGATTTGGATTGAAATCATATCAACAAGTTTTTCCCGAGGTTCTTTAAGTCGCGTATTTGCAAGTTGACGATACATTGACCACAAACGATCAGCGAGCATATTTGTAAGCCGAGAAATCATTACTGGCTGAGTTGAAACCATTTGATTAAAGTTTGCGTGATTTACAACCATAAGAGCACAAGGTTCCGCCGCAATGGCACTTGCTGAACGCGTTTTATTTTCTAGCAAAGCCATTTCTCCAAACATATCGCCTTTTTTTAAAACCGCCAGCGTAACTTCCGAACCTTGAACAACTTTTGTAATGCGAACACTTCCTTCTTGAATTATAAACATATCCGCACCAGCCTGACATTCACTAAAAATCATTGTGTCGCGTGGATACTTTCTAATGTGATCAGCATTTGGTTCAAAATAAACCGCCCGAGATTTTGGCTTTAATGAAAGAAATCTTTGCTTGGCTTTTTCAGCGTTTTCGCCACTTGGTCCAGTTTTTAAGTATTGATAATAAGCATAAATTGCCACATCTAAATCACCTTGTTCATCATAATAAGAAGCAACCGTAAAAATTCCTTCTGGAGAATCAGAAAGATTTTTCTTCAAAGTGATTTTTGTAAGATTGTCATTTAAACTGCGCATTTGTTGAGCAAAAGCACGAATTATTTTTAATGCAATCGGCGTGTTTTTCATAATAAGTTCTGGATATTGTTCTTTTTGAACCATAATCACAACAACATCAGTTAAAGCAACAACATTTTCACTTTGACTGTGTCCAGACATACACGAAATTACGCCAACAAAATCTCCCGGGCCTAAAATATTGCTTACACTTCCAGGAATTTGTGCTTCATTAAAACATCTAACTTTTCCACTTTTTATAATAAAAAAATAAGGTCTAAAAGGTGCTCCCTCAACGAGAATGTAAGAATTTGGCTTAAAATTTACAAATGATAATTGAAGCACTTTATTTACCTACCCATAAAATTTTCGACAAAATTTTTAAATTTTCAAATAAAAATAATTTCACATTCAAGATCAAAACCAAATTTTTCTTTAACTTTAGTTTGTGCAAGTTTTACCAAGTCTTTAATATCTTGTGCACAAGCGTTTCCGTTATTAACAATAAAATTTCCGTGCCAACTAGAAATTTCTGCTCCGCCAATAACAGTTCCTTTTAGTCCACACTCATCAATAAGTTGCCCACTGGGAGCGTTAAAATTTCGATTATTTTTAAAAACGCTTCCAGAACTTGGCTTGTTAAAATGACCTTTTAAAATTCTATCTTGAACATATTTTTGATTTTCCTGATGCAAAGAATTTTGAATTTTAAAAGGAGCATCTTGTTTTTTTTCAAAATTTTCTGGACACAAAACATCTGCTTTTAAATAAACTTTTGTAATTAAATAATTTTTTTGTGTAAAAGGAGAAATTTTGTAAGCCCAAGAAGAATCCTCTTTATTATTCTGATAGATTTTTATTACACTTTCAAGATTTTGCTTGTTTTTAAAAAAATTTTTTTGTGTATTTTCATCTTTTAACGGATTTTTTAAAAGTTCTTCTAATTTAGACAAATCAAGATATTCAACTTTATTTATAAATTCTCGAATTTCCACTGAATAACAACGAGCGTTCATATAAGTTGCTCCGCCCAAAGTTGCCGGAAGCCCCGCAAATTTATCTAAAGTTTTTAAACCTTTTTTTTCACAAAATTCCAAAAGTTCATTTACCAAAACGCCAGAACCGCAAACAATTTCTGTTGTTTTTTGATTTTTGTCTGTGACGATTGAAAATTTATCAGCGGATTTTTTGGATTTTTCAGATTTATTGTCAATTTTTTCGCTTTTAAGTTCAAATTTTTTGTCTTTACTAGAAAATTCATCAAAATCATCAGAAAAATCATCAACAAAAATTTCATTAAAATTTTCTGTACAAATAATTGCTCCGCGAAAACCTTTATCATCAACAACAACATTGCTTCCCGCACCTAAAACATAAGTTTTAATTTTGGCAAATTTCAATTCACAAAGTGCATAAATACAAGAAAAAACATCTTTTGGACAAACAAATAAATCAGCTTTTCCACCAACTTTCATTGTTGTGTGATTCGCCATATCTTCATTAA
Source organism: uncultured Treponema sp. (assembly GCA_964563305.1). Taxonomy (GTDB): domain Bacteria; phylum Spirochaetota; class Spirochaetia; order Treponematales; family Treponemataceae; genus Treponema_D. The sequence goes on along the minus strand of CAZLXK010000059.1, from coordinate 1,161 downwards.
AAAGTACACTTCCATTATAATTTTTTGACTTTAAAATTTTTTTACCGATTTCTTGTATATCCAAATTCATAAGAAAATATTATAATGTGAAAACGTTTAAATTAACAGATTTTATTTTTGCTGATTTACGTCATTCTGAACTCGTTTCAGAATCTATCGAATTTACAAATTTACAGATGTTGAATCAAGTTTAGCTTGATGATTTTTTATTTATTGCAAACAAAACATTTGCTAAAAAAACGGAGAAACTTATGAAAAAATTTGGTTGTTTTACACGCGAAACTCCAAAAGAAATTACAGAGTTTTTAAATGACAATCCATTTGTAAAAGTTGAAAGTATTGTTCCTTACGAACTTTATGGTGATACGCAAAATTATACGCTTTTTTACAGTTATGATGATGGAAATTCTGAAGAAGATGATTCTGATGATAATAAATAAAAACTGAATAAACTAATTTAGATTTTTTAATAGGAGAAAAATATGGCGTTAAAAATATTTAATACAATGGGACACGAAATTCAGGAATTTAAGCCCGTTCACGAAGGTTTTGTTGGTTTTTATGGTTGCGGTCCTACAGTTTATAATTATGCTCATATTGGAAACTTGAGAGCTTATGTTTTTTTGGACATTCTTGATAAAACTTTAACTTTTCTTGGCTACGACATAAAACACGTTATGAATATTACTGATGTTGGTCATTTAACTGGCGATAACGACGAAGGCGACGACAAAATGGTAAAAACTGCAGAAGAACGGCATCAGTCTGTTTTGGAAGTTGCAAAGTTTTATACAGACGCTTTTATGCAAGATATTGACGATTTAAACATTCGTCATCCGGACGTAATTTGCAAAGCAACTGACCACATTCCAGAAATGATTGAATTGATTAAAAAGATTGAAGCAAACGGACATACTTATTTGTCCGGCGGAAATCTTTACTATGATATTTCGACTTTTCCAGATTACGGAAAACTTGCAAACTTGAATCTTGACGAACTTCGTGCCGGAGCGGGAAAACGTAAAGAAGTTGTAATTGACGGAAACAAGCGAAATCCGGGAGATTTTGTGCTTTGGTTTACAAAATCTAAGTTTGAAAATCAGGCGATGACTTGGGATTCTCCTTGGGGACGCGGTTATCCTGGCTGGCACATTGAATGTT
>CAZLXK010000058.1:0-11839 GCA_964563305.1 uncultured Treponema sp. | reverse complement strand
AACAACTCCGTCATTGCGAGCGGAGCGAAGCAATCTCAGAAAGTAACGGAGATTGTTTCGTCGCTGACGCGTCTTGCAATGACGTTGCAGATAGTAACGCTCCTTGCAATGACACAGACGGCAGAACTAACTCAATTCTTCTATATATATGCACTTTGCGACCAGTCGCGGAAAGCGAAAAGTCTATTTGGCTTGGTGGTGAGGAAATCAGACGCAATGTGATTAGACATTATCAAGGACTTGCGGCGGAATGTGGAATTGATTTTCAGGTGATTTTTGATTTTGACAGCGAAATGGTGAGTGAAGAAGAGCTGGGATATGAGAAAGTCGAAGGTTTGTGACGCACAATGAAAGGCAAACGTTATCTTGCAAAAAATATGCTTTTTCTCACGGTCGGGCAGTTCGGAACAAAGTTGCTTTCGTTTTTCTTGGTTCCGCTTTACACGAGCGTCCTGACTTCGGCGGAGTACGGAACTTACGACTTGTACTCGGCGACGGTCTCGCTTTTTGTGCCACTTCTGACGCTGAACATTTCCGACTCAACGACGATTTTCCTTCTGGACAAGGCGAACTCCAAGGCGAGAATCATCACAGTCAGCCTGAAGTTCTATTCTTTCTCGCTTTTGATTTTCGGCGCGGCGATTTTAGCGAATTTGATTTTTGATTTTCTTCCGCTTTTCAATGAGTTTCCGCTTTTTCTTTTTCTGATGTTCGCTGTGAACGGACTTTCGAACCTGCTTTTGTGCTATGCGCGCGGGCTTGACAGAATCAAGGACGTTTCAGTTTCGGGCGTTTTGTGCTCGACTATGATGATTGCTCTGAACCTGATTTTTCTGCTTCCGCTTCATCTGGGGCTTAAAGGATATTATCTTGCGACAATCGGCGGCGCGGCGGTTCAGATTTTGTACTTGTGTGTTTCGATTAGGATTTTCAAGTTTGTAAGATTTGAAAAAGACCGTCATTGCGAAGAAGAACGTCATTACGAATCGTCAAATCGTCATTCCGAACTTGTTTCGGAATCTACAAATGCTTGTCATTCCCGTGCTCGACACGGGAATCTGGCTTTGCAAGAAGATTGTCGGGTCAAGCCCGACAATGACAGTGTGCAGAACGTGGTTTCGACAGGCTCAACCACCGCTTACGATAAAAAATCACTTCAAAAATCAATGCTCGGCTACTCGTGCCCGATGATGCTGAACACAATCTCCTGGTGGATAAACAACGTCTCGGACAGATATATGGTGACGGCGTTCTGCGGAGTTGTGGCGAACGGGATTTATTCTGTCGCGTACAAGATCCCTTCGATTATGTCAGTGTTTCAAGCGATTTTTAATCAGGCGTGGACGCTTTCGGCGGTTCAGGATTTTGACAGTGAGGACAAAAACGGATTCTTTTCAAAAATGTACTCGCTTTACAACGTCTGCATGGTTCTGCTCTGTTCTGTCTTGATTTTTGCGGACAGGCTTTTGGCGCGGATTTTGTACGCGAAGGACTTTTACGTTGCCTGGAAATACGTTCCGTTTTTGCTGGTTTCGGTTCTGTTCGGCTCGCTCTCTGGATATTTGGGCGGAATCTTTGCCGCGGTGAAGGACTCGAAAAGTTTTGCATCGTCAACGGTTTCGGGCGCGGTTTTGAACATAATTCTGAACTTTTTTCTGATAAAAGTATGTGGCTCTCTTGGAGCGGCGGCTGCGACAATGGCGAGCTACGTTCTTGTGTGGGCGATGCGGCTCTGGAAGGCGAAGAAGATTATGAGGCTTGAAGTTTCGCTTTTGCGCGACTGCGTTTCGTACTTGCTTTTGGTCTTTCAGTGCGTGGCGATGCTTTTCAGCGATAAGTTCGGCGCGTGGAGCTACGTGGCGAATGGAGCGGTTTTAGTTTTGCTTTGCGTGGTTTACAGGAAGAGCTTTGCGGACGTGGCGGAGTTTGTGGGAAGAAAGATTTTTAAGAAGGAAGTTAGACAATGAATTACGCTCTTATCTTCGCTGGCGGAAGCGGCACCCGTATGAACAGCCGTTCGCGTCCAAAACAGTTTTTGCAGTTCTACGGAAAGGAACTGATTATCTATACGCTGGAAAATTTCCAAAATCATCCAGAAATTGACGGAATTGTGGTTGTTTGCATTGCTGACTGGATCCCATACTTGCAAAGGCTTCTTGAAAAATACGGAATCGACAAGGTGAAAAAAATCGTTTCAGGCGGCACAACCGGTCAGGAGTCAATCTACAATGGGCTTTGTGCAATAAAGGAATTTTCTAAACCTAAAGATATTGTTTTGGTTCATGATGGAGTTCGTCCTTTTGTGAATGAAAATTTAATTTCTGACTGTATAAAAACTGTAAAAGAAAAAGGTTCTGCAATCACTGTAACGCCCGCGATTGAAACGATTGTAACTCTTGACGGCGGAAAAATCCAGACAATCACCGACAGAAGCAAATGCTTTCACGCAAAGGCTCCACAGTGCTTTTACGTTGACGAGCTTTTTGCGGCTCACGAAAAGGCAAGAGCAGAAGGTAACACGAATATGATTGACTCGGCCTCACTTATGAAGTTCTACGGATACGAGCTTTACACGGTTAAAGGAAACTTCGACAACATAAAAATCACAACGCCTGCGGATTTCTACACGTTCAAGGCACTGTACGAGGTACGGGAGAACCAGCAGATTTTCGGGCTGTAAGGATAAAAAAAATGAACATAAGCAAAATATTGAGTGAAGATTTTGAATACATCAGGCAGAATTACGATTTTTCTTTCTTGAACGGAAAATCGGTTTTGGTAACTGGTGCGAGCGGACTTTTGGGAAAGCAGCTTTGCCTTTATCTTCTTTACTTGAACGAAAAGAACAATGCAGACATAAAAGTTCTTGCTCTTGTGCGGAATTTAGAGAAGGCGGAAAAAGTTTTCGCCTCAGAATATAAAAATCCCGCAATTACTTTTGTGAAAGGCGATGTGCTTGATTCGCAGAATCTTGAAGTCGCGTTTCAAGATAAAAAAATTGACTTTGTAATTCACGGAGCAAGCATCACAAGTTCTAAAGACTTTATAAATCATGCTGTAGAAACAATCGACACGGCGGTGAACGGAACTCTGAATCTTCTTCGTTTTGCAAAATTAAAAAGTGTAAGTGGCTTTGTATATCTTTCGAGCATGGAAGCGTTCGGAATCACAGATGGAAATGGCGAAGTCCGCGAAAAAGATTTAGGCTACATAGACATTTCAAGCCCGCGTTCAAGTTATATGGAAAGCAAGCGTATGTGCGAAAACCTTTGTGCCTGCTTTGCCTCTGAATATAACCTGAATGTGAAAATTGCTCGACTCACTCAAACTTTCGGACCTGGAATTGCCTACACCGATACTCGTGTTGCTGCATATTTTGCACGTTGCGTGATTGAAAACACAGACATTGTGTTGAAGACAAAAGGTGCGACAAAACGACCGGTTTTATACACACGCGACGCCGTGAGCGCAATTCTTGCAGTTTTGAAGAACGGCGGAAAAGGCGAAAGTTACACGGTGGCGAATCCTGAAACATTTGTAACGATAAAAGAAACTGCCGAAATGATTGCAGATAAAATCTCCAACGGAAAAATTAAAGTTGTGTTTGATATAACGAATCCGAGCGAGTATGCTCCCAATCTTAATCTTAATCTTAATCTTAATGTGGATAAACTTTCTTCACTTGGATGGAAGCCGTCGGTGGGGCTAGAAGAAGCGTACAGAAAAATGATTGCAAATATGAGGAAAGAAAAATGACATTTAGAACACCAATAAAATATTGCATTTGCACACTTTTTAAACTTTTCCCAATCAAGCAAAACCGAATTATGTTCATTGCTTACGGCGGCAAGGAATTTTCATGCAATCCGCGAGCAATGTACGAATATCTAAAATCATTGAATGAAAATTTTGAATTTGTGTGGTGCATAAATGATTTTTCTAAAATAACAGATGATGTAATCAAAGTAAGCCAAAGGGGATTCGGACGAATAAAAACCATATATTTCTACCTAACTTCAAAATATGTGTTCAGCAATATGGGGTTTGACTATTCATTAAAAAGAAAAAATACGGTTTGGATAAATACTTGGCACGGTGGCGGAGCATTCAAGCTTATCAATTGGAAAAGAAATATGACAAAGCAGATGAAAAAATCAAAAGAGCAGAATATTAAAATTACTGACATTTATGTTTCAAGTTCTAAAAAGTTCACAGAAATTCAGTCAAAAGATGAATTTTTGCCAGAAGATAGATTTGTCCCGACAGGAATGCCTCGTAACGATGCTTTGTTCAATTCTGAAAAAGTAAAAGAGATGTCTGAACGTGGTAGGAAATTTTTTAATCTGAGCAAAGATGATTTTGTTGTTTTGTACGCTCCAACTTACCGCGGACTTGAGAACACAAAAAAATATGATTTAAACTTTGATTTCAATTCGGCATACAAACGGTTTGTAGAACTTAGTAGAAAAAATGTCAAATTTTTATTCCGTGCACACCGCTCCATGCTTCATCAAAATGCAGACAATAAAGATTTCATTATAGACGCAACAAATTATCCTGATATGCAGGATTTGCTTTGTGCGGTTGATTTTTTGATTACGGACTACAGCTCTTCAATGTGGGATTATTCACTTTTAAAAAAGCCGGCGGCGCTTTTTACGCCTGACTTAAAAAAATATCAAAGAGAGAGAGGATTTTATACTCCGATTGAAACTTGGCCTTACAAATTTTATGAAACAAACGAGGATTTTGTAAAAAATCTTACGCTTGAAGCAGATGTAGAAAAAATCAAAAGTTACCAAAAGTTTCTTGGAAGTTATGAGACTGGGCACGCTTGCGAAAAACTGTGGGAAATCTGCAAACAAAAAGGCGAAAATTCCGCCCACTAGGTGCGGGATAAATAAACCAGTCGCAGATGCAAGTTTTGCAGATGTGGCTGGTTATACACGAAAGTGTAAATTGTTCTTTGACATTTTTATTTTTGAGGGAAAAAACGCTTTACAAAACATAACAATTTATGTTATGTTTTGTAAAGTATGCAGACGCTACGAATTTTAGAAAACACACTTTCAAATCTTGCTGATTCAGAGCATTTCTTGTTTTCAGAAAATGATTTTCTTCCGGTTTTTCCGAATTTGACGGTTCAGAACATAAGAATGGTTCTTTCGCGTGCGGTAAAAAACGGAATTTTGGAACGTGTCTGCAAAGGAATTTATCTTTATCCAAAATCTGGATTTGACTCTTCCGTTGTTCTGTTCAAGGTTGCTTCAAAGTTTCGTGCTGATTTTTTCAACTATGTAAGCCTGGAAACTGTTCTTTCGCAGTCTGGTGTAATTTCACAGATTCCGCTCGGCTGGATTACTGTAATGACAACTGGCAGGCGTGGAATTATAAATTGCGGGCGGTTCGGCTCGGTTGAGTTTATCCACACGCAAAAACCGCTGGAAAAAATAACGCCACTTCTCCGTCTTGACAGTGCGACAGGAATGTTCTGGGCTTCAGAAGAACTTGCTTTGCAAGATATGAAAGACGCAAAGCGTCCTATTGATTTGATTCAAAAGGAGCAGGTATGACAGCATTTGATTCATTAGTTGAGCAGGTCGTTTCTAAAAATCAGGAATATCCTGCGTTGCGGAACGTTATCGAAAAGGAGCTTTTGCATCAGGACATTCTGCGTGTTATGAGCGAAACTGGATTCCTAAAGAATCTTACGTTTATGGGCGGAACTTGTCTTCGTGACTGTCACAGTTCGCCTAGACTTAGTGAGGATTTGGATTTTACAGGCGGATTCGACTTTTCAAAAGATGACATGAAAGGACTCGGAAATGAGATTTGCTCGGCTTTGCTAAAAAAATATTCGCTTGAAGTTTCAGTTACAGAGCCGGAAAAAGAAAACGGAAACACAGACACTTGGAAGATAAAAATCATAACTCGCCCTGAGCGTCCGGACTTTCCTTCGCAGAAAATCAACATTGACATCTGCCGCCTTCCCAGCTACGAGCGGAAACCGTCTATGATAAAAAACTTTTACGGCGTGGACATGGGAACCGACGGAATCCTGCTTTATGCAGAAAGCCTTGAAGAAATTCTTTGCGACAAATTGATTGCGTTCGCCCGCCGTCCGAACCGTGTGAAAAACCGCGACTTGTGGGACATTCACTGGATAACGCAGAAAAATATTTCCGTAAAAAGCGAACTTCTTTTGAAAAAACTTTCCGACAGAAAAATCAGCGAAGAAGATTTCAAGAAGCAGTACAAGGAGCGCATTGCTTCAATCCAAAACGGACAAAAAGATTTCCTGTTTGAGATGCGACGGTTCTTGCTTCCGTCAGCGTTCAGCGTGCAGTTTACATCTGAAGTGTGGTGGCAATATCTGCTGAATCTGCTGGAAAGTTTAGAAATAGTGTAATTTCGTTAAAAAAAATCCCAAAACACATAATCATTTTTCCTCAAAAATAAAAATCGCCAGAGAGCAGACATTCTAGATTCTGAACCGAGTTCAGAATGACAAAATCAAAATCTGTGAACAGAAGATTTTTGTGAGAAGAGGAAAAATGTGAAAAATAAAGTTAAGAACAACAAATCCATCTGTTTTGTATTACCCGGATATTCTTACAAGGCAATCGGCGGATACAAAATTGCCTATGAATACGCAAATAGGCTTTCTGAAAAAAGTTATAAAGTTTCTATATATTATTCTCAGTTTTCTAAATATCAGCATTATTCGCTTTATGGAATTTTGGCACGATTTTATTGTGCTTTTCGATTTTTAATTTCTGTGATTTTTAGAAAAAAGTGGTTTTCGTTAAAAAAATCAGTAAAAGAAGTTTTACGTTTTTCATATAAGAAAAGTACCCTTTCAAAATATGATGTACTTGTTGCAACTTCTGTAGAAACCGCTTATGAACTGCACGACTTAAAATTAGATAAGTCGAAGTCCTGTATCATATATATGATACAGGACTTCGAAAAATGGGAACCATTTTCCGAATCCCTTGTTCTTGAATCTTACAAGTTTCCAATGAAAAAAATCTGCATAACTCCGTGGCTTGTAGAAAAAGTAAAAAGCGTGGGAGAAAATGCAACTTTAATTTATAACGGACTTGATTTTTCATATTTCACTTTAAGAAAACCAATAGAAGAAAGGAATCCGCTTGAAATTAGCGTTATGTATTACGAACGTTCAACAAAACGTTTTGAAGATGCTCTTGCGGCATTAAAAATTGTTCACGAAAAATTTCCAAAACTTCATGTTTCGGTTTTTGGAGTATTTAAAAATCCTGGAAATCTTTCTAAATATTTTACTTATCACAAAAGTCCGTCAAAAGAAGAACATAATGAAATTTATAACAATTCTGCAATTTATGTTGCTGCAAGCTCTAGCGAAGGATTCGGCTTAACAGTCGCAGAAGCGATGATTTGCGGATGTGCGGTCGCCTGCACGAACAACGGCGGATTTTCTTCAATGGTAAAAAACGGCGAAACCGGTTTGCTTTCTCCCATTTATGATTACGAAGCGTTAGCAAAAAATATAATCAAACTGATTTCTGACAATGAGCTAAGAATTCGTCTTGCAAAAAACGGAAACGAAAATATAAAAAAATTCAACTGGGAAAGTGCGGTTGAAAAATTTGTAGAAGTTGTGGAATCGCAAAAATGAAGAAACTTATGAATATAAACAAGGCTGTTTGCTCAAAAAAATATTTTTTAGATTTTCTCATTTTCTTTTTTGTTGTTGCACCTATATTTGCACTTTTTTCTGGATTTCGATTTTTTGGAGCAAGTGCAGATTACAATGGCTATATTGCAATTTTCTATGGCGATGAATCAACCGAACCTGCTTTCCGACTTTTAAAAGTTATAAACAACTTTGTAAACGCTGGAACTGTGACACTCGCGTTTGTATATTTTGTCTGCTCTTTTACTGGCTTGTACCTGAAAGGAACTTTTTATAAACGCTATTCAAATAATTTTATATTCTCAATTTTGCTTTATCTTCCAACAATTTATTTTTTGCACGAATACACTCAGATCCGTGCAGCAATTGGACTTGGCATTTGCTTTCTTTCTGTTGATGAAATAAACAAGCGACAGTTTAAAAAGTTTGCCGTAAGAATTCTTATTGCGATGTGCTTTCATTATTCAAGCGTGATAATGTTTCTGGTTTATTTTTACTGCAATTTATTCAAGAAGCCAAAAAGATATTTGCAGATTTTGTGGATTTCATTTTTTGCTTGCATTTTGTTGAGCAAGTTTTTGCACGGTGAAAGTATTTTAACTGTACTTGGTTCTACTTTTTACAAAGAATTATTTTTTATCAGAAAAATGGGACCTTTAAGTATGGAAGGTTTTTCGGTTTTTAATGTTGGATATCTTTTAATTATGATTTTAAACACTGTTTACTATTATGTTTATAAAGGATTTAAAACTCGAAATGTCGATTTTACAATTTTTCAGTTAAGTTCACTTTCTTCAATAATGTTTTACTTGCTTTTTAATTTAGGATTTTCTGTTGTAGCGTTTAGACTTTCGGAATTCTTTATTCCATTTCTTTTTATTGTAATTCCAAAAATCGTTTCAAAATTTAAAGAAAAAATTTTTCTTGCACCATTTGTGTTGATTGTGTTGGCGTACTTTATCAAAACTTATTTGAAGGCTGTGTTTGTATGAAAATATGTGCTGTTGTTATCTGGTTCAACCCAGAAAAACTTGAAAATGTAATATCGAATGTAAACTCATACGCATCTTTGATGAGCAAAGTATATATCATTGACAATTCCGATTCTGATAATTCGGCTCTTGCTTCTCAAATGAAAAATGCCGTTTATATTTCGCTTGGAAAAAATACAGGAATTGCAAATGCACTAAATGTCGGTTGTGATAGTGCAATAAAAGATGGTTTTGAGTGGTGCATGACGATGGATCAGGATTCTGAATGGGAAGTTTCTGAACTGAAAAAATATCTAGCGGAAATCGAAGCAAATAAAAATGATTTTCAAAATTTCTCGCCTACGTTGAAATTTGACTCGTTGTATTCGTTTACGCAGAATTTAAAAAATCTGTTCAAAAAACAAAATCAAAAAGAATTTTTTGATTTTCAGTTTGATGATCGCTGGATTACAAGCGGAAGCGTGATGAATCTTTCTGTTTGGGAAAAACTCGGAAAGTTTAACGCAGATTTATTTATTGATGAAGTTGATTTTGATTATTGTGCACGTTTTTCGAGTAATGGGAATAAAAATCGTTGCTGCAAAAATGTTTTTTTGAATCATAAATTGGGCGAAACAAAAAGAAATTTATTTTTTAATTATGGCGTTCATTCTGATTTCAGATTGTATTATCAAATAAGAAATTCTTTTTATATGAAAAAAGCAAATCCAAATTACACACAGAAATATAAAGACAAATATGATGTAAAAAAATTATTTGTTAAAGAGTTTTTGCTTAATCCTCTAAATTTTATCCATTTTATAAAGATTTTTAAGAAGGCAAAGAAAGGTGCTGAATCTTTGAAAATTTATGGAGTAAATTAATATGCCTACCGCCATCATCGTAACCTACAATCCAGATTTCTCAAAACTTCAAAAGTGCGTTTCTTCTCTTTTGCCTCAAGTTGAAAAAATCATCATCATAAAAAACAGTGCGGAAAAACTTGATTTTGCTGGCTTGCCGCAAGAAAAAATACTCCAGATTCAGCTTGATATAAACTACGGCATCGCCTACGCACAGAACCGCGGAATCGAAAAGGCAGTTTCGTTTGGTACGGACTGGATTTTGCTTTCCGACCAGGACACTGTTTTTCCGAAAGATTATATTGAAAAGTTTAAGTTAAAAATTGAAAAATACGGAAAAGAAAAGATTTACGCTCCGAGTTTTTACAACGAAGTTAAAAATCAAAAAGAGCCAGTTTCTGTTTCGCTTTCAGAATCGGTCGTTCCGTCTGGAAATGAGCCGATAAAAGTTCGTCACGCAATTTCGTCCGGAATGATTTTTCATAAAAATGTTTTTGAAAAAGTCGGCGGAATGACGGAAGAACTTTTTATTGACTACGTTGACTTTGAGTTTTGCTGGCGTGCAGAAAGTTCTGGAATCGGAATTTTTGTTTTTTCTGACATTGTTATTCATCACAATCTTGGCGACTCGTACAAAAAAGTCTTAGGAAAAAAAATTACGCTCCGTTCGGATTTCCGTTATTTTTATATGCTCAGAAACGGTTTTTATCTTTCTAAGAACTGCAAGTATTTGTCAGAAAAAGAGAAAAAGTCTTTGCAAAAGCGCACAAAAATTTTTGCAGCTGGAATTGTGCTTATCTCAAAAAACAAAATATCTGCGCTCAAACTTGTAAGAAAAGCGTTTTCTGAATCTAAAAAAATGGAGAGTGAAAAATGAATATTTTAGTTCACACTTGGTGGTTTTCTAAAAATCTAGGCTCAGAATTTTCTGTCGCTTACAACTTTGTAAAAGAAATGTCGCAAAAGCATCATCTTTATGTTTTGGTGGAAAGCAACAGTTACAAATGGAACGATTTAAAAGAATTTGATGGGGGGGGGGTACAACTTAATGGCTAATGTAGAGTTCATAACTGTTCCTTATCATAACAAATTCTTAGAAAAAATTTGCTCAAAGATTCATCTCGGCTGGTTTTCGTATCTTTTGTTTCACGGCTGGGAGCGCAACGTCTACCGCTACATAAAAAAATCCGGATTGCTTTCAAAAATCGACTTGATTCATTACGCCGCACCAGTGGGCTACAGAGAGCCGGGATTTTTATGGAAACTCAAAAAGCCTTTTGTTTGGGGACCGTTCGGCGGAATGTATAGAATCCCGCACGAGTTCCTTAGCGAATATCCTTTCAAGGCAAGAATTCTTGGACGCATAAAAAACGCCTTGAACTTTTTGCAGTTTCATTCGCGCCGAATTAAAAAAGTTTTTAGGAAAGCCGACGTGCTGATTGCCTGCACAAAAACGCAGCGCAATATGGTGAACAAACTTTTAAGGAAAGATGTGTGCCACTATCTTCCAGAAAACGGAATTGACTATGAAAAGCAGCAGAGCATAAGCGACGATTTTCTTGAAGAAAAATTCCGCGGAAAAACGGTAAAGATAATTTGGGTCGGAACAAATGATACACGAAAAAACGCGAAACTTCTTGTTTTTGCATTGAAAAAATGCAAGGCGGAAAATTTTGAATGTACCTTTATTGGTCAAAATTGCTCAAACTTAAAATCACTTTTTGATGATAATTCCAAATTGCTTTCAAAAATCGAGTTTGTAGAAAAAGTTCCTCGTGAAAAAGTTCTTGAAATGTACAAATCCGCACATTTAATGGCGATTACTTCTTCAATGGAAGCGAACACAACGATCCTTTTTGAAGCGATGGAAAACTGCGTTCCGGTTATTACGGTTGACCACTGCGGAATGGCGGATGTTGTAAAAGATAATGAAACTGGAATAAAAGTGAAAGTGCAGGAGTTTGAGAAAATGTCGGAAGATTTCGCGCAAAAAATTGATGAAGTTTGTGCCGTGCCGGAAAAACTTTTGCAGTTTGCAAAGAACATAAAATCAAATTCGTATAAATACAGCCAAGAATATCGTATGCAATTTTTTGACCAGTGCTACAAAGACGCAATCAAGAATTTCAGCGAAAGGGGCGAAAAATGAGTTTGCAATTTTCGTTTGCCGAAAAATCACTTTTCCTTTTCTCTCTGCTCCGCAATAATCCTCATCATCTCTTCCAGACGCAACGCCGAAACAAGAACATTTGTGTCAATAACCGCAAAAATATTCATTCGCTATTTTCCCTCTGCAACAGAAAGACCGCCACGCTTTTCAATTCTGT
>CAZLXK010000057.1:0-11935 GCA_964563305.1 uncultured Treponema sp. | reverse complement strand
TCCCCAGTTTCCGCCCCAAATAAAACCTTCGGCTTTGAAAATGTTTATAACTTCTTTTGGAGGCATCCATCTTGAAGAAAGTGGCGTTAACATCCAAGTTTCAGGATTTTTATCCTTCGCCCAACTCCAAAAAACTTCTTTTCCGCCATAACTTTTTGGAAGAACATCAAGTGCAATTCCTAAACTATGAAAAGATTTTCGGTTTGTTCCGCTAATAACTCGCCAATAATAAGCATCTGCGGATTTTAAGTTATCCAAAAAACTTTTTACTTCGACGTTAGATTTTGAAAGTTCCAAAATTCTATCATTTACTTTTTTTAATGGCTCAACAATTCTTTCGTGAACTGTCGTTTGTTTTCCCAAAAATTCAACTTTTTTAATTCTTTGCTCTAAACTTGCTCTTGTTGAAGAATCATAAATTGCATCAAAAAAGAACATTGGCGTTCCCGCTCCAGAACGTCGGTTTTCTGTAGAAGAAAATTCTTTTAGCGAAGCTTTTTCTTCTTCTGTCATAGTTGCAGGATCTTTTACTTCAGAAATTTTATAAAGAATTGGCCAATATTTGTCTGAATTTGAAAGTTCATCTTTTGGAAGCATTTTTCCATTTGCCCAATACAATGTTGAAGGATTTTTATGAAGTGGAACTTGAAAAGTAATTTCCCAATCATTTAAACTTTCATCAAATTTATAAGAAAAGTTTATGTCGGGATAAGAATTTTTTAAGATTCTAATGCCTTTTGAAAAAGGAATTCCTGAAACACAAAAAATGCTCGAATTAAAAACCAAAGCCAAAACAAAAACTATGAAATTTCGTTTAAAATTCATTTTGTCCTCATTTTTAAATTAGATTTATAATAAAACAAAAAGTTGCAATTTTTTTATTTAACACGTTTTTGCTCTAAAATAGAATTTCTTTCCCAAAAAACGCCATTCGCATAACCTTGAATTTCTTTATTTGTATCTGCATCTTCAAGACGTTTTTCTGCCCAAGCACAATATTCTTCGCTTAATTCAATTCCACAAAAATGTCGTCCAAGTTTTTTTGCAGTTACGCTTGTTGAACCGCTGCCTAAAAATGGATCAAAAATAAAATCATCTTTATTGCTCGAAGCTAAAATCAATTTTGCCAAGAGTTTTTCTGGTTTTTGCGTTGGATGTGGCGTATTTTCAGCCATGCTCCAAAAAGGAATCGAAATGTCGTCCCAAAAATTTCCCGGACAAGTATCTCTAAAGTTTCCATCTTCAGTTTGATTCCAATCTTTAGGATTTCCATCTATTTTATAAGGAGCAATTACTTTTCTGCGGATTTTTACATCTTGCAAATTAAAAACATAATTTTCGCTCAAAGTGCAAAACCAAATATCTTCCATTGAATTTTTCCAATTTGATTTTGCTCCACGACCTTTTTCACGTTGCCAAGTAATTCTGTTGCGAATAAAAAGTTTTTTGTTTTGCTCAAATTCAGTTAAAACCTCAGCAATTTCTATGCTACTTTTCCAATCACAACAAATATAAAAACTTGCGTTCGGCTTTAAAAGTGGCAAAAATTCATTAAGCCAAGATTCTGTGTATTTTTTATATTCATTATGCGAAATTTGATTGAATTTTTTGCCAGCGAAATTTTTTGTTAAATTATAAGGCGGATCAATAATTGCCAAATCGAAAATTTCTCTCGGAAGATTTTTCATTACGATTAAACTTTCACCACAAATAGTTTTGTCTTTTATTTGCTCAAGTGAAAATTTTATTTTTTTTACTTGCTGATTTTGATTATTTTGAGGATTTTGAGAATTTTCTTGCGGATTTTGCGGACTTTCCACGGAAAAAGTGGCGTTTTTTTCAGAAAATTCTCGTAAATCAAGACAGCGTTCAAAGTAAATTTTACATTCTTCTTTGCTCAAATTTAAAGTTTTATTACGAGAAGATTTTTGTTTCTTTTGCAAATCAAGTGAATCAGAAAAATCTGTTAAATCAGCAAAATTTTGTAAATTTTTTAAATTCGAATTTTCTAAAAAACTATCGGATTTTTTCAATTTGCTCATGTTGTTTGTCAAGAACTGACATTATGTAATCAATTATTGCTTGTTTTGGATCTGGCGTATCTTCTGGAAGTGAAGCCATAAAATTTTTTCTAAAAGGTTTACATTCAATAATATCGCTTGCAGCAAAAATTTGCTTATCAGGGCCAACTTTGTCGTGCAACATATTTTCATCTGTAATTTCAAGAATATTTCCGTTTACGCTAACTAAAATCGCAATATCAAAAAGTCTTATATAACTGTCAATTTCTCGAAGTCCGCGTTTTGTTTCTGGATGTCCAGGTCTGTAGCGAGTTCCCGAAGGAAACACAAGAATAACTTGTCCGTTACGTTTACAATTATCCATTGTCCTCATTGCAGCAAAGTTGATTTTTTTAGCTTTTGTTTCTTCAGCTTCTTTTTCTTCTTCTGTGTGAGTTTCGTCAGTATTTTTATTAAGACTTCTAGTTGGATAAATAACAATTCTTGTAAAACTTTCAGCAAACGCTTTAACAAAAGGATTCGCTTCGTTTAATTTCATTCCGGCAATCGCAACAATTTTTTTTGAAAGATTATAAAGTTTTTCACTTCCGCTATGTTCAAGCATATAACAAAAAGCCGGCAAATCTGTATTTTGATAATGTTCCATTAAAATAAGTCCGTGCTTTCCTTGCGAAACTAAATCATAAAACTTTTCAAAATTTTCAATATTTTCAAGATGACTTTCTGGCAAAAGATTTTCTGCAACAAGTTTGTCTAGCAATTTTCTTGTATTAGGATTTCCTTCTTGATAAATATTAGTTTCGTTAATTTTATCTGCAGCCACAGACATTTTTTCAAGTTCCTGAAAATACTTGCCATAAACTTCAGCCAAAGGTCTTTTTTCCATACAATGCTCCTGAATGCTCCAAAGATTTGGAAATTATTTTAATTTATGTTTTATTTTAAATTTCTCAAGAATTGATGTCAACTAAGAAGAAGTTTTTGTCATATTATCTTGTCATTCTGAACAAAGTAAAGAATCTATTTGCAGTTAATATAAAGATTTTTTTTGGAGCGATTTTTTTGCTTTAGTAAAAATTTTTTTATACTAAGATGTCGTCCCAAACAAAATCGCCCTTCGCTCGAAACTTCGTTGCGAGTTCCAGCCTCACTTGAAACTTCGTTGTGAATACGCTCACGCTCATTGCCATAAATAGCAACTTCGGGCTTACACGGAGGGCTAAGTTTTTTTCAAAAAATCCACTTAAAATTTGTAAAATTCGGCAACACTTTTTATTTAATTAAAATTTGTCCAATTCAAAAAAACTAAATACTTTTCAATAAATTCATTTTTACATATAATTATTATATTCTGTTTCTATTTCAAGAAACGTCAAGGGGAATCAAAAAATGGATTTTAAAATTACTAACGCTTATTGTAAACGTGTTTGGGATGACATTTCTGTTCGCTATGCAGATCAAGGTCATTTCCTTCAGGCTGCAGGTCTTGTTCTTGAAACAATTTGTCCTGTTGTAGATAAAATGCCTGGTTTGGAAGAAAATGCAGTTTTGGAACGCTTTGTTGAACCAGAACGCATTATTATGTTCCGTGTTCCTTGGACAGACGATCAGGGAAAACCTCACGTAAATCGTGGTTATCGTGTTCAGTTTAACAGTGCCATTGGACCTTACAAAGGAGGACTTCGTTTTTCTCCAGAAGTTGGTCTTGATGTTTTAAAATTCTTAGGATTTGAGCAAGTTCTTAAAAATTCTCTTACAACTCTTCCAATGGGTGGCGGAAAAGGGGGTTCAGACTTTGATACTCACGGAAAAAGCGACGCTGAAGTTATGAGATTCTGCCAATCATTTATTACAGAACTTTATCGACATATTGGTGCAGACACAGATGTTCCAGCCGGAGATAAAGGCGTTGGCGGTCGTGAAGTTGCATATATGTTTGGTCAGTACAAGAGAATTACAAATCAATACACTGGAGTTCTTACTGGCAAAGGTTTAAGTTTTGGCGGTTCTTTGGCTCGTACAGAAGCAACTGGCTACGGACTTATTTACTTTGTTGAAAATATGCTTGCAAAAAAGAACGATAATTTTAACGGGAAAACAATTCTTATTTCTGGTGATGGAAACGTTGCAGAATATGCTTGCGAAAAAGCAACTCAACTTGGTGCAAAAGTTATTACACTTTCAGATTCAACAGGCTACATTCTTGATGAAGATGGAATTGATGCAGAAAAACTTGCATTTGTAAAAGAATTCCGTGCTGAACATAAAAAAATCGACGAATACGTAAAGAAATATCCAAAGGCAAAATTCTTTAAAGGTGAAAAACCTTGGAGCGTTAAGGCAGACATTGCTCTTCCTTGTGCTACACAAGATGAAATTTACCTTGAAGATGCAAAAGCTCTCGTTGCTAACGGAATAAAACTTGTTGCAGAAGGTGCAAATATGCCAACTCGTGCTGAAGCGATTAAATATTTCCAAGACAACAAAGTTTTATTTGCACCAGGAAAAGCTTCAAATGCTGGCGGTGTTGCAGTAAGTGGACTTGAAATGAGCCAAAACTCAGAACGACTTTCTTGGTCTTTTGAAGAAGTTGACACAAAACTTAAAGACATTATGAAAAATATTCACGACAATGCTTATGAAACTGCTAAAAAATATGCAACAGAAGGCGATTATGTTGCAGGTGCAAATATGGCAGGATTTGTAAAAGTTGCTCAAGCAATGATTGCTCAAGGTTTGGTATAATTCACAAGTTTTTATTGCTAAAATAAAAAGACCGTCTGTTTAATTAACAGGCGGTTTTTTTTGTGTAGTTGATGATTGAGGCTCTCGAAATCACTAAGATTAAAATGTAAATTTAATTCCATCAGATTTCTAAAAATAATTTTTCTAATAAACAATCATCTAGGTTTACTTTCCTTTTTTATCTTTTTTTGATCTTAAATCATAAAGATAACGTTTAATTTTTTGACTTGCAGTTTTTTCAAAATTATCAACTTTTTGAACACGCTCAATGTGTGAACTTTTATTTACGCGACTATTCACAAAAAATTGTATTTCACCAAGAATTTGTTCTCGCTGATACTGAACATCACGAATAAAATCTTCTGTTTTTTCTTTTAAATTAGGAAATTTTAAGTGCGTGCGTTTTTCGGCTTCGGCTTCAACTTTATCTTCATCAAATTTAACCAAAGCAACCAAACCTTTATCATCTTCAACAATCAAAGATTCTGAAACAAGATTATGCTGATTCAAAACAAATTCAATATCTTCTGGATAAATATTTTCTCCACTTGGACCAAGAATCATATTTTTGCTTCGACCTTTTAAACTTAAATACAAAGTTCCGTGTTCCTTAGAAAACGAGCCCAAATCGCCAGTTTTAAAATATCCTTCGCCACATTCATCATCTTTTGTAGTAAAAACAGATTTTGTCAAATTTGGCTCTTTATAATAAGATTTCATAAGTCCAGGACTTTTTACAACAATTTCTCCAATTCCTTTGTCATTTTTGTTAATCAACTGCAAATCAACTTCTGGAATAACAGGACCAATCGTTCCAGGAACTGTAGATTTTACGCTACTTCCTGCAAGCAACGGAGAAGTTTCGGTAAGTCCATAACCAATCGCATAAGGAAATTTTGCATCTTTCATAAAATTTTCGATTTGTGGATCAATTTTCGCTCCGCCAATTCCAAAAAACACAATGTGTCCGCCAAACGCTTTTTTTATACTTTTTCCAACAACACGATTTAAAACTTTATGACAAATTGGAAGTTTATATAAAAATCCTAAGAATTTATTTTTTTCAAAAACCGGCAAAACCTTATTTTTATAAATTTTTTCCATAATCAGCGGAACAGAAAGAACTATTGTTGGCTGAATTTTAGTAAACGCTTGCATTAACAAACTAACGATTGGTGGTTTGCCTAAATAATAAACGCAACTTCCATTAAGCATTTGCATTGTAAATCCAATCGTAAATTCATAAACGTGCGACAAAGGTAAAAACGAAAGACAACGATCCATTTTGTTTACACGATGGCACCACTGACAATCTATTGCATTCCAAATAAGATTTTTTTGACTAAGTTCTACACCTTTAGAACGACCGGTAGTTCCTGAAGTATAAATAATAGACGCAGTGTCTTCTTCATTAATTTCAACTTCTGGCAATTCTTTTATTTCTTTTACAAAATTTCCTTTAATAACACTAAAATCTTCTAACTTAATAACAATCGGCGGAAGTTTTTCATTAAGATCTTTTATTTTTTCATAAAGTTTACTTTCTACAATCATTGCATCAACGCCACAATGATTCAAAATTGATTCAACTTCTACTTCAGAAAAATCCGGCAAAAGCGGAACTGCAATCATTCCAATGTTCACAATGGCAAAATATGAAATTCCCCATTCTGGTCTGCCAGTTCCAAAGATTGCAACTTTATTTTTTTCTTGCAAACCAAGCGACAAAAACATTTTTGAAAGATCTTCACTTTTTTGTTTAATTTCATTATAAGTTATTTCTTTTTGTCCAACCAAAGAAAGTGCCGGTCGTTCACCAAATTTTTTTACACTATTTTGAAGCAAAGCTTTAAAAGTATATTTTCCTAAATCTTGAATAAGTTCCATTTAAATTTTGTCTCCCAAGAATATCTGATTTATGATTTATATGAGGAAAGTTTCAAAGTTATGTTGAATAAAATGAAATATCTCAAAAATTTAAATTCTTCGCTCTGCTTGTCGGCAAACATGTCCGTTCAGAATGACAGAAAATATTTTTGAAACAAACTCTTCAATATAAAATTTTCTAAATTCCTTTATGTTTAAAAATAAACATTAAAATTTAAAATTGTTTCAAATTTTTTATGATTTTTTTTACTTTTTATTTAGGACGTTTTAAAATATGAAGTTAAAAAATTTGATGATTTAGATTTGTTTACTAGTAAAAATGTTGACTTACTTGAAATAAAAAATCCGTCACTCTGAACAAATTTCAAGGTTTGTTGATAAACAAAAATTCAACATTATAGATTCCGAAACATACTTCGACAGGCTCAGTAACCGTTCGGAATGACATATTTTCGCAAAAATATAAAAAGTCAACATTTGGACTACTAAATATTGTTGAAGTTTGAACTATCAAAACAAGAATTTTATTCCAGAACCAAAAACAAGACCCAAATTTGCTTCATAAGGAAGTTTTCCGCCAAAACCAAATTTCAAAGGAATTGAAATGTGTTCAAAAAAATCAAATTCTGAAATAAAACCTACGGCTGTTACAAGATTATTGTATCCAACAGTTTCGTACGCTCCGATTGTTGAATTATATTGATTTTCAAATCCACCTAAATATCCGGCCTCAAGAAAAGCATAAAGTTTCATTCCTGTATGATTAGAAAACGGCGAAGAAAATAACATATAATCAAATTCAGCATTAACATTTACTGCAAACGATGGATTAGAAGAAGACGATGTAGTTGAATAATAAATTATTCCTTCGGTTGAAAGTCCAATTTTATCTGTAAACCAATGTTGATACTGAAGTCCATAATTCAGAAAATTTCCTCCAAACATATAATAAAAACCAATAGAATTATTATAATCAATCGGATTTGCAAATGCTTTTACTGACGCAAAACTAAAAGCTACCAAAAGAATTATTAAAAATTTCTTTAATTTTTTCATTGTTTCTCCATAAAAATTTTAAATTTCAACTTCACCTTCAAAACAAAGCGAAGTATTTCCAGAAAGATAAACAGTTTTTCCAGTAAATTTTACGATTAGTTGTCCACCTTTAACTTTTACTGTTACATTTTGATTCAACGGACAATATCCATTTAATGTTGCAGCCACAACAGCAGCACACGCTCCAGTTCCGCAAGCGAGCGTTTCTCCATTTCCTCGCTCCCAAGTTCTCATTTTTAATTCATTTGGTCCAACAACTCGCACAAATTCAGTATTTGTTCTTTCAGGAAAAGCTTTATGATTTTCAATTTTTGGACCATCAACAGTAACTGGCTCTTTATCAACAAATTTGCTAAAAATTACTGCGTGAGGATTTCCCATTCCAACACAAGTTACGTTGTATGACTTGTTCTCAAGCTTTAACACTTGATTTATTATAGCAGATTCTGGAATTCCTTCACCTTTTATTGTTGTTTTTACAGTTTTTAAATTTGCAGGAAGCGATTCTGGAGAAAAACTTGGACTTCCCATATCAACAGTTACAGAACTTACCTTTCCATTTTGCTTATAAAGAATAAGAGTTTTTACGCCAGATTCTGTTTCGATTGTAATATTTTCAGTATTATCAGTTTTCTTGCCATGTTTTTCGCAAATTCCGTTGATATTATTGTCATAAAGATATTTTCCGACACAGCGAATTGCATTTCCAGCCATTTTTCCTTCTGAACCATCAAGATTAAAAAATCGCATTTTAGCATCAGCAAGTTCAGAATTTTCTATTACAACGAGTGAATCTGCACCAATTCCATTATCTCTTCTGTCGCACAATCGAACGGCAAGTCCAGCAGGATTTTGAATTTCCTGATTCATTGCGTTAATCACAATAAAATCGTTTCCTGTTGAATTCATTTTACTAAACTTAATTTTTTGTTTTGTTTCACGAAGACGATTTATATCAACCAATTCAACATTTTCTGCAGAATATTTTGATTTTAAACAATTAGCGATTGCGTTTGCTGTGTCGATTGCAGTCAAACAAGGAATATCGCGTTCAACTGCATGACGGCGCATTTTTACAGAATCTGCACGAGGATCACGACCTTTTGCCGAAGTAGAAATTACGTAATCAATTTTTCCGGAATCAAGAAGCGTTAAAAGATTATCTTTTGGATTTTCGTGGATTTTATTAACAACTTCAACTTCCATTCCAAAATCGCGAAGAGTTTGAGCATTTCCTTCTGTCGCGTAAAGTTTAAATCCCATATCATAAAATTTTCTTGCAAGGTCAGGAAGTTCATAACGGTCAGTTTTTCTAACGCTGAACAAAACTCCGCCCGAACGTTTCATATTATAACCGGCACCAATTAAGCCTTTAAAAATCGCCTCTTCCATTGTTGAAGCAATTCCTAAAACTTCGCCAGTAGATTTCATTTCTGGACCAAGATGTGTATCAACATCCATCAACTTTTCAAAACTAAAGACTGGAACTTTTACTGCAAAATACGGAGGAATTCTATAAAGTCCTGTTCCAAATCCAAAATCTTTAAGTTTTCCGCCGAGCATCGCTTTAACCGCCAAATCAACCATTGGAACACCAGAAACTTTGCTGATATAAGGAACTGTACGACTTGAGCGAGGATTTACTTCTATAATATACAAATCATTGTTGTAAATAAGATATTGAATATTAACTAAACCTTTGGTTCCTAAAGCAAGTGCAAGTTCTCTACTTTGATTTATAATTTTTTCGCGTAAAATATCATTTAAATTCCAACTTGGATAAACAGCGATTGAATCTCCAGAGTGAATTCCAGTTCTTTCAATATGTTCCATAATTCCAGGAATCAAAATATCTTTTCCATCACAAATTGCATCAACTTCAAGTTCTGTTCCCATCATATATTGATCAATCAAAACTGGATTTTCTATTCCTTGCGACAAAATGATTTTCATATATTCGTGAACATCAGCGTCGTTAAACGCAATAATCATATTTTGTCCGCCTAAAACATAACTTGGACGC
This sequence comes from uncultured Treponema sp., assembly GCA_964563305.1. Taxonomy (GTDB): domain Bacteria; phylum Spirochaetota; class Spirochaetia; order Treponematales; family Treponemataceae; genus Treponema_D. The sequence goes on along the minus strand of CAZLXK010000057.1, from coordinate 2,203 downwards.
AACAAAACTGGATATCCTAAATCGTTTGCGGCATTGATTGCTTCGTCTTCTGTAAAAACTGTAAGTCCTCGCGGGCGATTTATATTCAACTTTGCACAAAGTTCTTCAAAACGTTCGCGGTCTTCTGCAAGATCAATAGAATCTGCACTTGTTCCTAAAATTCGAATTCCTTGACTGTCCAAAAATTTTGTAAGTTTTATAGCAGTTTGACCACCAAAAGCAACAACTACGCCAAGCGGATGTTCCGTGTTTATAACGTTCATAACATCTTCTGGCGTAAGCGGTTCAAAATACAAACGATCGGAAGTATCAAAATCTGTAGAAACTGTTTCTGGATTATTGTTGATTGTAACAACATCGTAGCCAAGCCTTTTTAAAGACCAAACACACTGAACTGAAGCATAATCAAATTCAATTCCTTGACCAATTCTAATTGGACCTGAACCTAAAACAATAATTGTCCCTTTACTTGATTTTTTTGACTTTTTTTCTCGAAGTTCAAGAAATTCTTGAGCTTCATTTTCTTCATCATAACCGCCATAAAAATACGGAGTTTCTGCATTAAATTCGCCAGCACAAGTGTCAACCATTTTATATTTCGCTGGAAGATGAGCCAATTTTCCTTTTGCCGTAAGCCGAGCTGCTTGCTTTGCTTCTTTTAGATTTCCATTTGAGCCTATAATTTTAAAGCCACAAAGTTCTTCAATAACTTTATCTGGATAACCATAATCTTTTGCTTGTTTATAAAATTCAAAACTAAGTTCGCCTTTTGATGACTTTATTTGAGCAAATTGATTTTCCATTTTAGCAAGATTTTCAAGATGTGCTAAAAACCATTTGTCGATTTTTGTAATTTCATTAATTTCTTCAACCGACATAATCTGACGTTTTAACGCTTGGAATATAGCAAAAATTCGCTGATCTGTACATTCGCCAACTCTTCGTTTTATATCATCATCAGATTCATCTTCAAAAGCAGGAAGATTTAAAGAATTTACGCCAATTTCAGCACCGCGAGCCGCTTTCATAATTGCCATTTCAAAATTATGACCAATCGCCATAACTTCGCCAGTTGCTTTCATTTGAGTTCCAAGTTTTCTTGAAGCATAAACAAATTTGTCAAACGGAAATTTTGGCATTTTTACAACAACATAATCTAAAACTGGCTCAAAGCAAGCAGCAGTTTTTTTAGTAACAGCGTTAGGAATTTCATCAAGCGTATAACCAATCGCAATTAAAGTTGCAACTTTTGCAATCGGATAACCAGTCGCTTTAGAAGCCAACGCCGAAGAACGTGAAACTCGCGGATTTACTTCTATAACCGCATATTCAAAACTATTCGGATTCAATGCAAACTGACAATTACATCCGCCTTCCATTCCAAGCGAAGAAATAATATTTAACGCCGCTGAACGCAACATTTGATATTCTTTATCGCTCAAAGTAACCGCTGGAGCAATAACGATCGAATCTCCTGTGTGAACGCCAACCGGATCAAAATTTTCCATTGAACAAACAGTTAGAACATTTCCCGCACTATCACGCACAACTTCAAATTCAATTTCTTTCCATCCAGAAATACATTTTTCAACCAAAATTTGATGAATTGGAGAACGATGCAAACCATTATGTGCAATTTCATCAAGTTCTTCATCATTATTTACAATTCCGCCACCAGTTCCGCCAAGAGTAAACGCTGGTCGAATAATTGCAGGAAAACCAATTTCATTGTGAATAAAATCAACCGCATCTTCATAACTTGTAACAACTTTAGAAGGAATGCAAGGTTCGCCAATAGATTGCATTGTGTCTTTAAACATTTGGCGATCTTCTGCCTTATCAATAGTTTCAGGTTTTGCTCCCAAAAGTTTAACATTGTGTTCTTTTAAAAATCCCGATTTTGCCAATTCCATACAAAGTGTTAAACCAGTTTGCCCGCCAAGCGAAGACAAAATTGAATCAGGTTTTTCTTTTTCAATAATGCGTTGGATTGTTTCAGGAATAAGCGGTTCAATATAAATATGATCTGCCATCGCGTGATCTGTCATCAGCGTTGCCGGATTTGAATTCACAAGAACAACTTCAAGTCCTTGCTCTTTTAAAGCCTTACAAGCCTGACTTCCTGCATAATCAAATTCCGCTGCTTGACCAATAATAATAGGTCCAGAACCAATCACCATAACCTTGTGAATATCCGAATTTA
>CAZLXK010000056.1:0-12056 GCA_964563305.1 uncultured Treponema sp. | reverse complement strand
GAAGATAGGGAAGAAATTTATATAAAAAAGAAAAATCCGCACAGCTAGCAGAGAATTTGAAAAAATCAAACTCCCTACTAAGAATTATACTATACTATTGGAGCAAAGACAAGACGCTCTGTGATTGGCTATTAGCCTGAGCGAGCATTGCAGTTCCTGCTTGAGAAAGTATAGAATTTTTGGTGAATTCTACCATCTGAGAAGCCATATCTGTATCACGAATTCTTGATTCTGATGCTTGAGTATTTTCAGCAGCAATATCAAGACCTTTTACAGCATAGTCAAGTCTATTTTGGTAAGCACCAAGGTCAGCACGCTGTTTGTTAATCTTTTTAAGAGCTTCATCCAGTGTACCGATTGCGCGGTTGGCATCATCCGGAGCCGCAATTGACATAACATCATCTGTTCCTTGAGCACGAATTCCCAAAGCAGCAGCAGTCATTGTGCCAATGTAAACAGCCATTCTTTGATCCATGTTTGCTCCGATATGGAACCACATAGAAGCAGTTGGTGTGTTTTCGCCAGTTGCCAAAGCAAAGCGTCCAGTAAGCATATTCATACCATTGAATTGTGCTTGAGAAGCAATACGGTCTACTTCTGCAACAAGTTGGCTAACTTCAACCTGAATTTGCATACGATCTTCATCGCTGTAAATTCCGTTCGAACTTTGAACAGCAAGTTCTCGAATTCGCTGGATAATATCTGTAGTTTCCTGCAAATATCCTTCAGTTGTTTGAATAAAACTGATTCCATTGCTTGCGTTTCTTGAAGCTTGGTTCAAGCCGCGGATTTGTGAACGCATTTTTTCAGAAACTGCGAGTCCTGAAGCGTCATCTCCTGCACGATTGATTTTTTCGCCTGATGAAAGTTTTTCCATATCTTTGTTAAGAGAAAGTTGAGTTACTCCTAACTGGCGATTAGAAAACATTGCGGACATGTTGTGGTTGATTACCATAGTTTGTTCCTCCGTGGAAATTGTTAAGTCAAAATCCTTTCTGACCTAGTGTAAAAGATTACATCTGCATTACAAGGCTACATCTGCAATCTTTTACTTAAAGTTCCTGAGCGTTATCTTCATCGAAGTTGAGCACTCATGGTTCTTCATCTTTTTATTTCGGAAACTTACTTTAAAAACTTTAGAAAAAAAATAAAAAATTTGTTTAAATTTTGATAATTTTTTTGTTTGGACGAAATTTTCTTACTTTAGAAAAAATCAACTACTAAATTTCGGCTGAAAGTTTTTTTACAAAACTGGCTTTTCGTGGTTCCGTTTCACTCCATTCCTACGCTTACGCTACGGAACGCTTCGCGCCACTACAATCCAGCGTAGGTCAAAAAAAAATGTCCAACAGTATATTTCAACCATTGGACAAAAATTTTTGTAATTTGTAGTGAATTAAAAATCACTTTGAAATTTGAAATTCACTTAAAGAAGCAACAATATTTTTTATAACACGAGAAGCTTTTCCTCTATGAGAAATCGCATTTTTTTGCTCAGCCGTAAGTTCAGCGGCAGTTTTTTTATATTCTGGAAGATAAAACAGCGGATCATAACCAAATCCACCATTTCCTTTAGCATCTTCAAGTTTTTCAACTAAAGAACCTTCCATTGTTTCTTGAGCAAGAAAAATTCTGTCATTTCCCATATAAAGAACCATAGCACAAACATAATGAGCACTTCTTTTTCCGTTTAGAAACGATTGCTCAGGATTTGCTTTTTTGATATCAGAAAGGCGAGTGTATTGTTCCAAAGCAAAATTTGTTTGTTCAATAAGAAATTTATTTTGTTCTTCTTGAGAAATTTTTTCTCCAGATTCAAGTCCCTTCTCGTGTTTAGGACCAGCGTATCTTGCAGAATAGATTCCAGGCTTTCCGTTTAATGCGTCAACACAAATCCCAGAATCATCAGCCAAAACTGGACAATGAATAATATTCCACAATGATTTTGCTTTTATAATACTGTTTTCGTAAAAACTTTTTCCATTTTCATCAGGATTAAAAAAAATATTTTCGTCCTTTGGAAGCACAATTTTATGTTCTGGAAAAAGTTCTTGCATTTCTCGTTTTTTGTTCAAATTACTGCTTGCAAGGTAAATCTTCATTTTTGGAAGAATACCACGGTAAAACAAAATTGTCTACATTTGAATTTATTTTTCTCAAGATATATGCAACTTGTCTTTCATCAACATCTAATATTTTTGCGACAACAACATTTGAAGGTCTTAAATAAAATTCTTCGCTAGAAAGAGCATTTAGACTTTCTTCCCATTTTTTACTTTGTTGTTTCAATTTATCATTCACAATAAAAACCCAAGATTCTTGAGTAAAACGATTTTTTTGCAACAAATATTGATTTCTGTAAAAATAAGCATTGTCACGTTTTGTTTTTAATTGTTCCATTCGCTTGATTTTTGCTGACATTTCATTTTTTGCACATTCAATCCAATTAGAAACTTTAGATGTTTCGGTTTCTGCAAGAAGTGAAACTTTTTCAATCAATTCTTCATTCATAAAACAACAAGATTTTATTGCAAGAATTTTTATGGAAAGTTTAAAAAGTTCATTGTTTCTAAAAATATTTTTCATTTTATCAAAAGATTTTTTTAGATTTTCAACATCTTCTACAGAATGATTGCTTGCAATAATGTCTTGCTGAAATTTTTCTGATAGAGAATATCTGTATTCTTTGTCGTCATAATATTCATTACAAACTTGAAGTAAATAATCATTCTCGCCAAGCTTTTTTGCTCTTTTTCGTTTCCAATAAATCAATGAAATTTGAACGCTTCCGTAAACAAAATTTGTAAAATTTCCAAAATCTTCATTAAAAATTCTAAAGATTTTTTCTAAATGTGTAAGTTGAAAAATCATAAAATCCGAAAGTGAATCTTCGTCTAATGAACTTAAACCAAATTCTTTTTTCTTGATAAAAATAATTTCAACTAATTTTTTACATGCCTCCTTTGCACTTAATTTTTCGTTTTTGAAATCTTCATAAACTTTTTCAATTTCTTCCAATTTTTAACTCCTAATTAAAAACTTTTAAAATTTTTGCTGATTTTTCAGCAATAAAAGCAAACTTGCGACGCAATTTTGGGCTAAAAAGTTTAACCATTTGCACTTACTGACAGCACTTGCAAATCTCTTGCTTTATATAGAGCAAGTTCTGTGCCAAGTCTTAAAAATTTGTGAAAATATTTGTTTTGCTGATTTTTAATTCTTTATAATATATAGAATTACGCTGATTGAAAATTTTTTAAATTTTTTTTTGAGAAATTTGTTTTTTTGCTTTAAGTGTAAAAATTTCAAAATAGTTAGATTTTTGTTAGATATTTTGATTTATTTTCTTAAAAAAATAACTTTTTCTAGTTAGATTTTTCTTAGATTTTATCTTTAATTTTACTAAAAAATTTATTTGCCTGAGTTGTGCCTTATTTTACTTGCTTTCTTCACTGTTAATCTTTATTTGCTTTTAGTTAGATTTTTCCTGTTAGATTTTTATAAAATAACTGATTTTTGTTAGATTTTAAAAATTTGATAAAAATTTCTAACTAAACGAGTTATATTTTTCAAAATTTTACTAAAAACACGAAAAAATTATAGTTTCTAATGAAATTATTAAGATTTTGTTTGTCTTTTTTAGAATTAATTTTAGAAAATCTAACAGTTTAGTTAGATTTTTACAAAAATTAGATAAAATTCAATCTGGTTTTTGTTTTTATATAATTGATTTTAAGTTTTCAGTTAGATTTTTTTTTGAAGATAAAAATTTCAGTTAGATTTTTTTTAGTGACAACTGCAAGTATTTTTACCGCAAATTTCTTGCAAAAAAAATAGATTTTGTTAAAGAGGCGAGTTATTATTGAGTTTTTTTATTTATAAAACTTTAGAAAATTCTTTTATTAGAATAGGCATAATTGTTTCTATTCTGCCTTCTGTGCTAGCTCCAGACGCATTTTTATGTCCGCCACCGCCAAATTTTGCTGCAATTTGGCTTACATCACAATCATCTTTTGAGCGAAATCCTATTGTGCAATTAAATTCGCTTTCTTGACGTAAAAAGACAACGGCTTCAACATTTTCAACTTCTAGCATCAATGAATAAAGAGCATCGCTATCTCTTCCTTCTTGACCATATTTTTTTGTGTCTTCCATAGTTTCATAAGTTACAACTAATTTTCCATTGCAATAACGTTCTGCTCTGTTTAATAAAATGCCCAAAAGTTTTCGTGTATTCCAAGCTTTCCCGCTAGTAATTTCTTGGTAAATTTTTTTTGGATTTGCTCCGTAATCAACAAGACGAGCGGTTGCCTTAAAAACTTCGCTAGAATCAGATGTTAAATATCTAAAAAATCCAGTATCTGTGGCGAGTCCAAAGAAAAATATGTACGCTTGATATTCAGTTGGTTTTCCTACAAGTGATTCAAATAATTGCTGAACAAGACAAGATGCGGCTGGAGATGAAGAATCAATAATTTTATTTTCACCTTCAACATTTGCAGTTTTGTGATGATCAATTATAAATGTGTCAAAAGATTTTAAATCGGTTCCTGTATCGCCAATTCTTGAAAGTTCTGAACAATCCGCAATAATTAGTCCACATTCTTTTATTTCAGTTTGAGTCATAAACGGAATTTCATTTACAAATTTATCACCAAATTTTTTTATTTCATTTCGTTTAAATGGTCCAAGATTAAAAATTATGTAAGGTTTATTAAAATGTTCAAGAATAAACGAAATTCCTAAACAACTCGAAATGCAATCTCCATCTGGTTCTTTATGACCTGCAATAATAAAACTTTCGTGTGAATTTATAAATTTTTTTAAAGAATCAATTTGATTTTGGTTTATAATATTCATTTTTTACCTCAAAAAAAAAGACTGATTTTCATTCTCAAAAAATTAAGAATATAAAACAGCCTATTTTGTTAAGTGAATTTAAAACATTTTTATTAAAAGTAAAATTTGAAAATTCTTAATTAAAATCAATATTCTATTTCAAGAGTTTCTTTGTCAAGATCGTTAATTTGAGTTCCATTCGGCAAAACTCCCCAAACTGAATCAAGTTTGTTTGAAGGAACTGTAAGCCAAACTTTTAAGAATTCTCCATTTTGCTTTATGACTGTCATATAAGGACTTAATTTTACTGGTTTATTGCGAATTTCAAGTTTTCTAGGTGTTGTTCTTGCCCAATCTTTAGGAATAGAAACTTGTCCAACCTTAATTCCGTTTCTTGCATAAACAACAACATAAGCATCTTTAGCATCATAAATTTTGTAAATTTGAACATTTTGATATGTAATACTTGAAACATTATCACCATGATCCCAAATTGGCTTTGAATTCTGATTTTCTTGAGCTACAGAGGACAAAACTATTACAAAAGAAACTAAAAGGCTTGCAATAAATCTTTTTGAATAAAACATTTTCATGAAAAACACCATCCTTGCTTTTATTAAACTAAGACATTCTTATTTAAAACCTGCAAAATATTATTTTACAAATCTTTAAGAATTATTTTAGTTTATAATCGAAAAAAAAACAATTTAAATCAAGGCTAACATTATCGCTTTTATTGTATGTTTTCTGTTTTCTGCTTGATCCCAAACTTTACTTGCTTTGCTTTCAAAGACCTCTTCGGTTACTTCTTGATTTTTTATGGCAGGCAAGCAATGCAAAAAAATTGTATTAGATTTTTCAGTTGCCGCCATAAGATTTTTGTTTACTTGATAAGGTTTTAGCAATTTTGTTCTTTCTTCTTTTAGTGATTCTTCTCCCATAGAAACCCAAACATCCGTATAAAGACAATCCGCACCTTTTACAACGGAAATTTCATCAGAAATTGTGATTTTTGAACCAGATTCTTGAGCGAAAGGTTTACAAATTTTTATTATTTCTTCATCAGGAAAAAGCTCTTTTGGAGCAAAAACTGAAAAATTGATTCCAAACTTTGCACAAATTAGCATAAGTGAGCGAGCCATATTGTTTCGTCCGTCACCACAAAAACAAAGACTTAAACCTTTTAGTTTTCCAAAGTTTTCTTTTAGCGTCATAATATCGGCTAAAACTTGCGTTGGATGAAATTCATCAGTAAGACCATTTATAACTGGAACTCCAGAAAATTTCGCCAAAGTTTCAACATGCGATTGCTTAAAACCGCGAAATTCAATGGCACTAAACATTCTTCCTAAAACACGAGCAGTATCTTCTACGCTTTCTTTTCCGCCTAACTGAATATCATCTGTTGACATAAAAACTGGATGTCCGCCTTCTTCTCCAAAAGCAGTTTCAAAAGATGAACGAGTGCGAGTAGAGCGTTTTTCAAAAATTAAAGCGATTGTTTTTCCTAAAAAACGTTGATGAATTTCGCCTTTATGAGCTTCGTCTTTTACTTGAATCGCCCAATTTAAGATTTGTTCTATTTCTTGAGGCTGCCAATCAATCCAATTTAATAAACTTCTGCCTTTAAATGGACTTTCAAATTTTTCTGCTTCCATATTATCCTCTTTGCTTAATTTCGATTTGATTTTCTTAGTTTGGTAAAGCAAATCTAAAACAAAAAAAGGCATTCCGTTAATCTTAGAAATTAAGATCATTTTTGGAATGCCTAAAATTAGTGGCGACAGGGATCGAACCTGTGACATACGGAATATGAGTCCGTTGTTCTACCGACTGGACTACGCCACCAAAACATGAATTATTTATATAAAATATAAAAAAAGTTGTCAAGCGATTTGTTGAAAATTGTCAAAATTACTTGCTTAAATTTTCTATAATTTCTTGAATTTCTTTAAGATTTTGTGCTCGTGCAATTTCTTCGTCATCATCAGAAAGAAAAAGAGCAGTTGGCGTACACATAATTGTATGTTTTTTTGTGATTTGTTTTCCTTCAGAAGAAAAAGCATCAAAACTTTCAAAAGGAATTTTTTGTGCAATAAGTTCATTTTTTAAGTTTGTGCATTTTTTACAAGATTTTTGAGTGATTATTTTTATTGAATAGTTTTCCATTTTATTTTAATTTTTATAAAGAATTTTTATTTTTTTCATCAATTTTTTTAATTTCTTGAAGAAACTCATCAATATTATTAAAACGCTTGTAAACACTTGCAAATCTAATGTAAGCAACTTTGTCAATTTCATAAAGTCTGTTAAGAACAAGTTCTCCTAATTCTGAAGTTGAAATTTCTCGAGTTGATTTTCCTTTTTGATAAGCCGCATCTTCGATTTCAGTTGTAATTTGTTCAATCATACTTGTTGAAACTGGACGTTTTTCCAACGCTCTTTCAATTCCTCGCGATAATTTTTCTATATCAAAAGGTTCTCGGCGATTATCTTTTTTTACAACCATAAAAGGTTTTTCTTCAATTCGTTCATAACTTGTAAATCTTAATCCGCAAGATAAACATTCTCTTCGTCGTCGAATTGAATTGCCATTTCCCATTGTTCTGGATTCAATAACTTTGTCATCTAAATTTCCACAATATGGACAACGCATTTTATTTTCCTTACTAAAAATCAACTTTATTTTAAGAGATTTTGAAAAATTTGAATTTTAGTTTTTTGTGTTTCGTGATTTATTTTCTGATTTTTTTTTCATTTTTTCAAGTAAGGCTTTTTCTTCTTTTTCATTTTCAGAAATTGGATAAAGAATTTTTGCGATGATTGGACGTAATAAAGTTGTTATAAAAATCACAATAAAAATTTTTACGATTTCGTTTAAAATGTAAGGTTTTATTAAATCTGAAAAAACTTTTGGAAAATCTTTGAAAAAACTGTAATTTGTTGAATTGCAAAACCACAAAATTGCGCAAGTTTCGATTATAAAAAATCCTAAAATGATTGCTAAAACATTCAAAAAGAATTTTTTTGCAACAAATTTTGATTCATATTCTGAAGGTTCGCCAACAAGAAGTCCCGTAACTATCGAAGCAAGAAAATATCCTAAAATGAATCCTGCGTTTTCGTTTGAAAATGAAATAAATCCGCTTAAAAATCCAGGAAAAACTTTAAGTCCTAAGCAACCTGCAATTATAAAAATTCCTGTTGCGCCCGCTCCTGAAAATTTTCCAAGGCAAGATGCAACTAAAATTACAATTAAATTTTGTGAAGAATAAATAATTTGATTGTCAAGTGCTTTTTTTGATGTAAAAACGCCTAAACAAATTAAAACGGCACCAAACAATGTTGAAAGGCTTCTAAGAAAACTTTTTTTTGCCAAAATTGATTTTTCTTTCATTCTTTTGCCTTTGATTTTGTCGTTTTCTTCGCGGAACTGGCGGTTTTCTTTGCGGAAGCGACGGTTTTCTTTGCGGACGATTTCGCTTTACTCGTGGAAGTTGTTGCTTTACTTCGAGAAGTGGCGGTTTTGTTTTGTGAACTGGCGGTTTTCTTTGCGGAAGTGGCAGTTTTCTTCGTGGAATTGGCAGTTTTGTTGCGAGAAGTGACAGTTTTCTCGCCCAAATTGCGAGTTTTTTCGTCAGAATTGGCGGTTTCCTTAGCCGACTTTAATTCCAAAATTTCACTTTGCAAAAATTTAATTTCGTCTAGCATAAAAATCATTTTTTCATTTAACAAATTAAAATTTTCTGTCGAAAAATCATTTGAAAAATCAGAAAAATCAGAAGAATTTTTTGCTTTTCTTCGAGAAGATTTAAATTTTTCAAAAATCCTAAAATCATGAATCGCAAAAATTTCAAAAATCAAATAGAAAATCGCACTTAAAAACAAAATGTAAACAAACCAATCACCAAATTTTGCATAAATTGTAGTTTTGTGTTCATAAATTGGAACTTTTACGCCAAGTGCTGCTTCTTCAAAAAGAGGAAGATTTGCAATTGTGTCGCCTCGTGCATTTACCACAACTGAATATCCTGAATTGCAACATCGAACTAAAGTCGTTCTAAGTTCTATTGCTCTATAACTTGCGGCAATAAAATGTTGATATTCTGCAGCATTTGTGTTTGACCAAGAATCATTTGTAATGTTCATAAAAATTTCGCTGCCATAATTGTGCAAAAATCTGCAAACTGAAGGAAAAGCATCTTCAAAGCAAATTGGAGCAGTAAAATTTACAAAACTTAAAGGATTTTCTTGATTATTTGAAATATATCTTTCGGTTGAAGTTGGAGAAGAATTGCCGTTTTTGTCTAATTCAATATTTTCAAAAAGTTTGCGATTATAATTTAGTGGAGTTTTATAATTTTTTGTTTTATTTAGAGGAATTTTGAATTTTACAAATTGATATCCTTGCATAAGCGAAGAATCCATTTTTACAACTTTTTGCATAAACCATTGCATTAAAGCGGAATCATAATAAGGAATAAGTTCAGCAAAAGGAACTAAATGATTTTTTGAATAATAACCTGAATATATTCCATTTTTGTCAAATAAAATTGCACTATTTGCAGTTCTTGAATCTTGCGGACGAGAAGTTCCTCCAATTAAGAAAGGCGTTTGCATTCGTTTTATAAAGTCAGTTAAGCTTTCTTGTTCAGGATGATTTTCGTAATAAGAGCGTCTGTCTGGAAAAATTCTTGCAAGTAAACCTTCGCTCCACAAAACTAAATCAAGATCTTCATCATATTCTTCTTTAAATTCGTTGATTGCTTTTTCTGTAAGTTGCATTGCAGTTTTAATTCTTACATCTTCTGATGTTCCCCAAGAATCAGCATTATGTTGAACAATTACTGTGTTTACATTTTTTGTGATTTCTCGCGGAATAAAATATTGGAAAAGTCCGTAAATCAAACAAATTGAATAAATGATTGAAATAAATTTTAGTGCTTGAGTAAGATTTTTTTTCGCTTTATTTTTGTTTTGATAATAAACTGATTTTTTTATGTAAAAATAAAATTCTCCTAAAAAAGCGGAACAAAGTGAATATAAAAATGTAATTCCCAAAACTCCAGTAATATCAACAAATTGATTTAGAATTTTGAATTTATAAGCCGCCATTGAAATTGTTCCCCAAGGATAACCTAAGGCACCAACTGATTTTTCCCACTCGTAAAGTGTAAAAATTGTGCTAAACCATAAAATCCGCTTAAAAATTAGAAAATTATCTTTTGTAGAAATTTCATTTAACTGATTTGATTTATTAGAATTTAATCTGTGCGGATAAGCGTGAATTAAAATGCCAAAAAATGCTCCTTCTAAACAAGTTCCAAATGCACTTGCTCCCAAAGTAAAAATTCCAAAACCATGAAAATTTGCAAGCCAAAAACTTGAAATTAAATGAACTGTAAGAACTTGAAGTCCAAAAAGTAAAAAACTACTTCGATAAGATTTTGCATTGTAAATTGCTACGTAAAAAGGTAAAAGGCAAACTAAGGCGAGAAGTGGCGAACCAAAAGGCATTATTTCGTTTGAAATTGCTAATCCTTCAATGAGACCCGAAAAAATTGCACAAAAAACTTGTAAAATAAGCCGATTCATTATAAAATCATTCTATTATTTAAGTATGAAAATTGCAACTAAATGAATCTTTGTAAACTTGTCTAAAAGTTTTTTAAAGTGATTAACGTGTCATTGTCGTTCTTGAGCGATAATCTAAATCTTTACAACATATGCATTTAACTAATAAAAAGATTCTAAAGAGTTCAAAATCTAATTAGGATTTATTTTTTTTATGAAACAATTAAAAAGTCAAACTGAAGAAATAGAAGAATTAAAATTAGCACATAAAAAAGTTTATGGAGTTGAACCTACAAGTATTGCAACTGCTCCAGGAAGATTTCATTTGCTTGGTGAATATACATCGTTTTTTAAAGATAAAACGCTTTCTATGGCAGTGAATTTGTATGTTTATGTGGCGGTTTCTTTAAGCGACGATACAAATCTTGAGTTTAACTTTGTTCAGTTTGATGAAAAAAAGAAATCTAATTTGTTTCAAATGAAATTCAAAAAAGAAGATAAATGGGCAAATGCAATAAAATCTGTAATTTTTGGATTTCAAAATCAAGGATTTAATCTAAAAGGAATGAATTTTACTGTTTATTCAAATTTTTTGCCGTCAGCAGGATTTGGAATAACAACCGCAATCAAAGTTGCAAGCGTTTGGGCTATAAAGGATGCATTAAAGTTAAGATGTAGCCAAGAGAATCTTTTAAAAATCCTTGAAATTGGAAATAAAAAGTTTTTAAATATTGTTCATCAAAAAGCAGATTATTTTACAGCAATTTATTCAAAAGAAAATTCCTTAGTTTTAACAGATTATTCAACTGGCAAATATGAAATTTTCCCTTTTAAGTTCAAAAATATTTCTATAATTTTAACTGATGCTGGCGTTCCTCGAATTTCTACTTGGAATGAAGATAGTCTTTTTCAGCCAGAAAACGTGCTTTTGCTTGGAGAACTTAAAGAATTTCGCTCGACTGCTTACGGCGGTTGGATTTATGAAGAAAATCCTGCAGAAAGAAATGAAGTTTTAAGCGTTGTTAACGAAGACATAAAAAGACGTTTAGTTTGTGTTATGCAAGAACATAAAAATGTTTTAAATTGCGTGAATGCTATTCAAAAAAATGATTTTTCGATTTTTTCGCGAGCAGTAAAATATTCCCAAAAAATTATGCGTGATTTGTATGATATTTCTTGTCCTGAAATTGATTGGCTCTTAAAAAGAGTTAGCGAACTTGATGATAATCCAGAAGATATTCACAATCCTATAAATTGCGGAAGAATTACTGGAAAAGGTTTTGGTCGTTGCACTTATTCTTTTATGCGAACAGTTGATGTTGAAAAATACGAACAAAAACTTCAAGAATATGAAAGAATTTTTAGTTTTAAGACAGAAGCGTATAAAGTTGAAAGTGTAAAAGGTGTTCATTTAATAAAAAGTAGTTCTAAAAATTTATAATTTTAACTTTTTACCAAAAAATAAACAAAAATTTCTAAAATTTAATGTAAAAAACGTGATTTTTTGAAATTTCAAAAGTCATAAGATTTTTGAACAAATTAGACTTTTTTAAGGGAACTTCAAACTCTTAATTTCAATCGGATACTTAAGGGGAAATAAATGAAAATCCTTCTTACAAATGATGATGGAATTGATGCAGAAG
>CAZLXK010000055.1:2418-12076 GCA_964563305.1 uncultured Treponema sp. | reverse complement strand
TAAATAAAAAATCCCCAACATAAACATAAATCTTGCAAATGTTAAGAGTTTATAGATTCCCGTGAACGCTACCGCTAGACTTCGTTCGGAGCACGGGAATGACAAGCAGAGTTCAGAATGACAAAGTCCGCAAAAAATTGTCGAATTCTTAAAATAATCTTAAAAAGTTCAAAAATTCTTGATACAAAAACAATAAATTTGAATTTTTTTTCGTAAATTTTCAGTTAAAAAAATAAATAATGATTTTTTTTTGCTTCTCATTTATAATGTTACGTTATATGAAAATTTCAAAAATCCTCAAAGTTATAAGGAAAGTTTGAATAACGGAGTTCTCATGAAGAAGAAAAATCTTATTTTGGCAATTTTATGTTTGGTTTTATTTTCTTTTGTTTCATGTTCTAGTGAACAAAAAATTTCTAATTCGATTGCTGAAAATTGGAAAATTATGTATGGCGACAAAGCATCTTATAAAACTGTCGGTTTTAATGATTCACCTTGGCGTCTTGTTAACACAAAAGACAAAATTCCTGTAAAAGATAACAATCATTATTTTTGGCTTAGAAAAACTGTTTCAATTCCGTCAAATTTGCGAAATACAAATATTTGGTTTGGAAGCGGAAAGTCAAGTTGTGCTTTTGAATTTTATGCTGACGGAATTTTTCTTGGCAGGCGAGGACATTTTCCTCCAAATGAAAACGTAAGAATTGAAGAAAATTGCGAAATCTTAATTCCTAAAAATTGCATTCATGATAATCAAGTTTTATTGGCGGTTCGAGTTTATTGTCCGGGTTCAATGGTTGATGATTTAAGTTTTACGCTTGACAACGATGAACAAGGCTACTTTATGAACAAAGTCAAAAACATTTTGAATCAAAAAATATTTTTAATAGTTGCGGCTTTGTGCTTTTTTATAATGTTATATTCATTTTTGCAGTTTTTGATGGACAAAAAAAATACAGCATTTCTTTACTTTTCGATTTGTCTTTTCTTTATAATTTTATATTTTTATGATTTAGGTTCAGAACATATTATTTTGCCTTACAATTTTCAGCGAGCGATTGGACGTTCTTGCATGGCGTTAAGTATGTGTTTTTTGCTACCTTTCTTAAACCGATTTTATAATCGAAAATATTACAAACAAATTCTTATTGCGAGCATAAGCACTTGCGTTTTGTTCTTTGCATTATTTATGATTTTTGCTGGCAACGATTCTGTAATCAACAATTTGTTTAAAATTTCAATGTTGCCAACTTTATTTTCAATAGTTTATGGAATTTTTGCGACAATTCACGGAATAAAACAAAAGCAATACGATTCTATTCCAGTTTTGATTGGATTTTTACTAGGTTCGGTTCTTGCGTTTTACGATATTGTTTTTCAAATTTCTGGCAAAGTTCCGTTTATTTGGATGCACGGATTTTCTTTCTTATTTATTGATTTAGGAATTTTTATCACTTTAGCAATCCGAGAATCAAATGTAAAAAAAGAAGTTCAGCGACTTGCAATTCAAACTTCTGCTCAGCGCGACAAACTTTCTGATGTTATTGAAAACGCAAAAATTATGGCGGAAGATTCAAAAAATATTTCTGACCGATTAAATCAAACGGTCGATTCTGTAATTTCAAGTTCAGCAAAAACAAAACAAAAAGTTTTGGAAATTAACGGTGCACTTGAAGAACAAACAAAAATCCGCGAAGAAACTGCAAACGCTGTAAATAATCTTACAAATTTCTTAATTGAAATCAGCAATGAATTTGAAAACGAAACTAAAATGATTGAAAAAACTGCTCAAGGAACACAAGAAGTTATTCACGGAATTGATACAGTTAGCGAAGGAATTTCTACGGCGGCAGAATTTACGTCTTCGCTTTCAGATTTAACTCGTGCTGGCAGCGAAGATATGAAAAAACTTATGGCTGTTATGGCGGATATTCAAGAATCTTCAAAAGAAATTTTGGGCGTTGTTACAACTCTTGATGATTTTGCTCAGCAAACTGATTTGCTTTCTATGAATGCGTCGATTGAAGCAGCTCACAGTGGCGAGGCTGGCAAAGGATTCGCGGTTATTGCTCACGAAATTAAAAATCTTGCTTCTCAAACTTCTCAATGGTCACAAAAAATTGCAGAAATTATTAACGGCGTTATTGCGTCGATTGAAAATTCTGTAAATCTTACCACAAAAGTAAACGCTGCTCTTGATGAAATTGAAAAAGGTTCTAAGGAAAGTGCCGAAAAAGTTAACGCTGCTTGGCAAGGAATGAAAGTTCAGCAAGAAGTTGAAAATGAAATTGTAAAAGAATCTGACAGTTTGGCTAACAGCACAAGTCATATGAAACAGGAAATTGAAAATCAAAATACTTACGCTTCAAAAGTTATGGTAAATATGCAAAAACTTATGGTTGCTTCTGATTCGGTGAATGCTGCAAGTTCTGGAATTTCTTCTTACACAGAAAATCTTTCGCAAGAAGCCAAAAGTCTTGCCGAACTTGCTGAAAGAACTGCAAGTGCCACAGAAAAACTTATGGCAATTATGAAACTTGTTGATTAAGTGTGGCGAGTAAAAACGCGGTCATTGTATTTCGACTTTGCTCAGTATCTGCAAGGTCTAAATGACTGTTTTGGTAAACCGTTGGTCTGCCTGTAGAAACCTCTGTCAAGTTTTTATACAAACTTTTTAACCGATTGAACTGGCTCAAGCATTTTAGTTTTTACTGCAACAATGTAAGAGCCAACAATCGCTGTTATACAATCAATCGCGGCTGCAAAAGCACAAATAAGTGGAGCAACATTTCTTAGCAAAAGATAGCCAGTTTCAAATCCGCGTCCATACAAAGAACACATAATTGTAATTGCAAAAAACGGACCGCCGCTTGGAATTTCAGCAAGTGCAAAAGATAAAGCAAAAGAAATTCCTGCAATCCACAAAACGTCAAGAATT
Source organism: uncultured Treponema sp. (assembly GCA_964563305.1). Classification (GTDB taxonomy): domain Bacteria; phylum Spirochaetota; class Spirochaetia; order Treponematales; family Treponemataceae; genus Treponema_D. Next base: position 9,138 of record CAZLXK010000055.1, on the reverse strand, counting down.
GTAATTCCTAAGTAAGAATATGAGCGCATAATTAAAACAAAACAAATGCTTTGAACTAAAGCCGCTCCGCCTCGACCAAAAATCGCAAATAAAGGAAACGAAACAGAATTTACTCTTCGCCGAATTCCCAAATTTTCCTTGCCGTGATGCATATTCAAACCTAAAGTTAAATTTGTGTCGCCACTAAAAAATGCAACCATCAAAGGAGCAATACTTGCGTAAATAACTTTAAACGGATGATGATCGTGACAAAGCGTTCGCAAAATAATTGGATAAATTACAAATGTGATTAAAACAAAATCCGCTAAAAGAATCAAAATTAAATAATTGTAAACTTTGAGTTCAAAAATGTGACGCAAATTTATTGTCCAGCGAGCCATAATTGCAACCATTCCAACGCACAAAATGTCAATCACAAAAGCTAAAACTGTGTAAAAAACTTTGCTTAATGATTCAAAAAGCGAAAATGCAACTTTAGACGCATTTTTGTCACTTGCCGCTGCTCCTCCAACCAAACCTGCAAAAATAAAACAAGGCAAAAGGTAAGAGCCGTCAAGTAAAGTTTCTAATGCAGAATAAGGAAAAAGTTTTGTAAGCAAAGTTTGCCAGTTGAATTGAGTTGCTTCACTTATTTTTTCTACAGTGATTGGAATTCTTGGCAATTTTATAAGTAAGGCTGAAATAATTCCTAACAAAGTTAAAACTAAACTTGAAATTATGATTGTTGAAAAAGTCCAAATGCTAGTTTTTAAAAGTTGATTTTCTTCGCGAAGTTTGTAAATTGAAGTTGCAACTGAAAAAAATAACAAAGGAATTATAATATAACGACCAAATCGAATCACTAAATCAGAAATAAAATTTAAAACAGATTGGGATGAAGGACTGTCGATTGGAATTACAAAAGCAGAAATTATTCCAAGTCCAATTCCAATTAAATATTTAAGCCAAATTTTCATAAACTGAATTATACTAGTTTCCTTATTATTTGCAAAGTAAATCTTATATGTTATACTTGTAATCTATGGAAAAAACGATTCTTGTTGCTGGAAAAAATATGCCAGATTGTGCTAAGTTTTGCGAAGTGCTTTCTAGCGGAGGCAAAAAAGTTTCTGCGACTTGTGAAGAATTAGAAAATCTTGAAGAAGGCAAAAAAACTGTCGCTGAACGCAAAGCGAATATGCTTTCATATAATGAATCAAAAAATGTTGAAGCACAAAGTGGAATTTGCACATTTGAATGGAACAAATCTTCTGCACTTTCTACGCGTTCGCTTATTTTGCAAACTGAAAATTTTTTTGGCAGTTTAGATGAGGCGATTCTTTATTTTGATGAAGAAAATTTTGCATCTCACGCACAAAAAATGGACGCTGAAGAAGTTTCTCGTTGTGCTGATGAAATGATTTTGGGATTTCAAAATCTTACTTTGGAACTTTTAAATCGCTTTGAAAAAAAATATTCAGATTCGCCTTTTACTTTGATTTTTGTTTTAAGCGAATGTCCTTGCGTTGCAGATGTTGTTCGTCTTCCGAGTTTAAGAAATGGTTCTGTTGCGATTGCTTCTCCTTTAGTTGCCGCTTGTGCTCGTGCGTTTGAAAGTTTTGCAGAAAATATTGCCGCAATGTTTGGAGATTCTGCTTTTGTAAATATCGTTTTGGTCAGAGAAGATTTTTCTCACGATAAATCTTTTGGCGACAGTGAAAAAGCAAAATGGTTTTTAGATTATTTAAACGGATTGTCACAATTAAAAACTAAACTTAATGCAAAAAAATCAATGCAATGGATAAAAATCGGTTCTAAAATTTCAAATTCAATTTTTGAAAATTTTAGTTTTAACAAGTTAAATAAATTATTTAAAAAATAGTTTTTCAAATCTTGATTTTCTAAAGTTAAAAAATCTGTCATATGAATTTCGCAAAACCTAAAAATCAAAATTTGAGTTTAAAAAGTCGAGAAATAAAAAATGGGTTTTCAAATAAATATTCCTTTTATTGTAGAAAGTTTAATTAAAATAATTTTAAGTATTTTTTGCGGATTTGTTCTTGGTCTTGAACGGAAGCGTCACAATCAAATTGTTGGAATGCGCACTTTAATTTTGATAAGTTCGTCTTCAACTTTAATGGGAATTCTTTCGTATTACATGGGAACTCCAGCCTTGAGCGGAATTTCTGTTGGTGGCGACGTTACAAGAATTTCGGCTGGCGTTATAAGTGGCGTAGGATTTTTAGGTGCTGGTGCAATTTTAAAGCAAGGACTTAACATAAAAGGTTTAACTTCTGCGGCAATCATTTGGACAACTGCATCTTTGGGACTTGCTTTGGGCGGCGGATTATATATTCAAAGTTTATTTTTACTAGTTGTAATTTTGGTCTTTTTAGTTGGATTGGAAAAACTTGAAGGTAGACTTTTTCCGGCGGGAAGTATAAAAAGTTTGCACTTGTGTTTTGAAACTGACAACTTAGATATGATAAAATTAAAAAAAATCATAGAAAAGCATAATTTTATTGTTGTTGATTTAAATATGAGCCGAGTGATTTCTTCAAAACAAATCATTTTAAAATATTCTGTAAAAGCTCCGCGCGAAAATGATTTTTCCGCTTTGATTGAAGAACTAAAAACGATTGGAAACTTAACTGAATTTTCAATCACGGATTAAGGTTAGAAGTTAGGAATTATAAGTTAGGAACTAGGAATTAGAAGTTAGAAAATCGGCAAATAAAATAGAAAATAAAATGTCAATGTACGAAAATCCTTTAATTATACAATCTGATCGAACTCTTTTGCTTGACGTTCATGCTCCGCGTGCACAAGAATGTCGAAATGCTTTAATTCCGTTTGCTGAACTTGTAAAATCGCCAGAACATTTGCACACTTATCAATTAACTGCACTTTCTTTGTGGAATGCGGCAAGTGCAAATTTTACGAGCGAACAAGCAATTCAAGTTTTAAAAGAATATTCTCGCTATGAAGTTCCGCAAAATGTGATTGCTTGGATAAAAGAAACTTCTGAGCGTTTTGGAAAAATTCGTCTTGTGCAAGGTCCAATTTTTAACGCCGAAGATAAAAAAAACAGAACAGAATATCTTTATTTGCTTTGCAGTTCAGCGTTTGTTTTTAAGGAAATTTCAGCGAATCCTGCTTTGAAAAAGTTTTTGATTCCTTGCGAATATGATGAAAACGTAAACAAAAATTCCACTTATAAAATCCAAGTTTCTGAAGATGAAAAAAAATTTTGTTTTATGATTCAACTCACCGATCGCGGAATAATTAAGCAGCAACTTTTAAAATTTTCTTGGCCAGTAAAAGATGATGTTCCGCTTCTTGATGGCGAGAGTTTAGAAATCAACTTACGCGAAACTACTTTAAGTGGGAAAAAATTAGAAATCCGCGATTATCAAAAAGAAGCAGCACTTTCTTTGATTGGCGACAAAGGTCCTGGAACTGGATTTGGAACAATAGTTTTGCCTTGTGGTGCTGGAAAAACGATTGTTGGAATGACAATTATGTCTCAACTAAAAACTGACACCTTAATTATTACAACAAATATTTCTGCGGTTCATCAGTGGATTCAAGAATTACTCGACAAAACAACTTTAACAAAAGAGCAAATCGCTGAATATACCGGCGAATCTAAAACCATAAAACCTGTAACTGTTGCGACTTACCAAATTTTAACTTGGCGACCAGACAAAGTTGGCCCTTATCCGCATTTTAATTTGTTCCGCGAAAAAAATTGGGGCTTAATTATTTACGACGAAGTTCATATGTTGCCGGCTCCAGTTTTTCGAGTTGCTGCGGAATTGCAAACGGTTAGGCGAGTTGGTTTAACAGCAACGCTTGTGCGAGAAGATCATTGCGAAGGTCACGTGTTTTCGCTGGTTGGCCCAAAGCGTTACGATGTTCCTTGGAAAGAACTTGAAAAATCAAAATGGATTGCTAGTGCTCAATGTATTGAAGTTCGGCTGGATTTAGAAAGTTCCAAAGAATTAGAATATGCGGTTGCTCCTACAAGACAAAAATACAGAATCGCAAGTGAAAATTCCATAAAAACTAAAATCGTGGAATCTTTAATAAAAAAATTTCCAAACGATAAAATTTTAGTGATTGGTCAATATTTAGCTCAACTCGAAGAAATTTCAAAAATTTTAAATGCGCCAATCATCACAGGAAAAACTCCAAATTCTGAACGCGACAAAATTTATTCTGATTTTAGGAACGGAAAAATAAATATTTTGGTTGTAAGTAAAGTTGCAAATTTTGCAATTGATCTTCCAGACGCAAGCATGGCAATTCAAGTAAGCGGAACTTTTGGTTCGCGACAAGAAGAAGCTCAGCGGCTCGGAAGAATTTTGCGTCCAAAAGAAAGACAATCAAAATTTTTTACGCTGATTACAAAAAATACTGTGGAAGAAGAATTTGCTTCTAATCGCCAAAAATTTCTTGCTGAACAAGGATATTCTTATCGCATTTTGCTTTATCACGACGAAGAAAGCCTAAAAGAACTTGATGAAGAAAATTTGCTGGAGAACTCTTAAAATGATCCAGGATTTAAAAACACAAAAAATAATTGCTTGGCGAGAAAGTTTAAATGTTTTGCCCGATAATCAATTTTTTGACTTAATGCACATTTATTTGGGAAAAATAAAAACTCCTTACAATAAAACTGATTTAATCGAACAGCTTTCAGCTTTTTTGCGCAAAGATGAAAATAAAAAAACAATCATAAAACTTTTGACAAAAACTGATATAAAAATTTTGACTGCAATAAATTTTATAAACGAATGTACTTTTGAAAAATTAGAAGAATTTTTTTTAAGCGACGAAACTTTTAGTCAAAAAATGATTTTTGAAAAACTTGAAAATTTAAATCAGCGACTTTTAATTTTTGCTTACGAAGATAAAATGTCTCTAAAAAAAATAATCAGCATAAATCCTTTGCTTTATTCAGAATTAGAAAAATTTTTAAATCTACAAAATTTAATTTCTTGCGTTTCAAAAAATTCAAATGTAAAATTTCAAAATCTTTTAACTGCGGATTATTTGGCAGCGTTTATTTCTTATGTTCAAAATCACAAAGATTTGTGCAAAGCAAATGGCGAGTTTAAAAAAAAATCATTAAATGATATTCAAGAAATTTTTGGTTCTGATGAAGTTAAAAAACTTGAGAAAATATTTAACGCTTTTGTAAATTTAAATTTGATTCTTGAAAAAAATGATGATTTTGTTCTTGATTGGCAAAGATTAGAATTATTTTGTGAACTTAGCGAAAAAAATCAGTTGATTTATTTGTGTGCTGCAGCGAACGGAAATTTTTCAAAATCTACGATTCAAAAAAATGCTCAAGTTCTTTTAAATATTTTTGAGTCGATGGGAAATTTTGCTTACGAAAAAAAGTCAATTTCGCAAATTTCGTATCTTATAAAAGAAAAAATTTATGACACAGAAAATTTTTCGCTCTCAAGATTTGCAAAAATTATTTCAAGAGCAAACGGCGAAAATTCTAATGAAAATCTTTTGGCTTCAACTGCGATTGTTTCTTCGATGATTGACGCTTCTTATGATTTTGGTTTACTTTCTTTGCAAGACAAAAAATTTTATTTTTTAAGCGAAAGTTTTTCAAAAATTTTTTCTGAAAGTAAAAATCAAAATTTTGCGAGCGAAGAATTAAAAGTTTTAAGTTTAGATTCTGCTTTTTCAATCAGCGTAATGCCGGGCTTAAAATTAAAACAATATCTTGAACTTTTAAAATTTTTAAATCTTGTTCATTACGACACAGTTTCAACTTACGAACTTACAAAAAAATCTGTAATGAACGCTTTTAATTGCAAAATGTCAGCGCAAGAAATTCTTGAAAACTTAAAAAAATATTCGTTTTATGAAATTCCGCAAAGCATAAAAGTGAGCGTTGAAGAATGGAAATCAATTTTTAATTCAGTGAATATTTATAAAGGTTTTGTGCTAAAAGTTCCGAGCGAAAATTCTGAACTTATTGAAAAAAATCCGCAAATAAAAAATCACATTTTTGAAATTTTGGCTCCGGGAATTTTTTTACTCGATTGTGAAAATGATGAAGAAGCAAAATCTTTGCTTTTAAAAACTGGATTGGATTTTGAAAAAGATATAAAAACTTCTTCGCAAAGAATTCGTTTGGAAGCATTTAAAAATTTAATTCCGAATGTTGAAAAATTTGATTTTACTGAAAATGAAAATTTTGAAAACTTGCTAAAAGAAAATGAAACTCAAGGCAAACAAATTCTTGAAGATTTAAAAAATCAACTTGAAAATATAAAAATGACTTCTGAGCAAAAAGAAGTTTTAAGTGAACGAATAAAAATGCGAACGATTTTAACAAAAGATCAATTAAAGGCAGAAAGTGTTCGCTTTGAAGTTCGTGAAGTTTACGGAATGGATTTTCAGGCGAAGGTTTTGTTGATTGAAAATGCGATTCAAAATAATTCGCTTGTGGAACTTGAAATTGATGCAAACAAAAAAATGTTAATTGCACTTCCGATTAGTTTTAATAGAAAAACTGGTTTGCTTGAAATAAAAACTTTTCCTAAAAATGAAATTCAAGAACTTTCGCTTGCTTCGATTTTAAGAATAAAAAAAATTGGAAGTTTTTACTTTTAAGATTTTCAGTTTTTATTTAGAGCCTATTTCAAAATGTAACAGACTTTTGAAACTTCCTCTTTATCTTAATTTGTGATAAAAAGTAAGTAGTTT
>CAZLXK010000055.1:0-2408 GCA_964563305.1 uncultured Treponema sp. | reverse complement strand
ATTGTGTCATTCCGAACTTGATTCGGAATCTGTAAATAAAAAGATTTTAACTTTAGAATTTACAGACACTGAAACAAGTTCAGTGTGACAAGAACTTTGGAGAGAAAATGAAACGACCAAAAATTTGTCTTACGCTTAGTGGAAAATCCATTCAAGAAGATTTAGAAATTCTTGAAAAATATAGAAAATATGTTGATATTGTGGAACTTCGTGCTGATTTTTTGGAAGGCGACGAAAGTCTTTATGTTAGAAGATTTCCAGGACTTGCTGGTTTGCCTTGCATTTTGACTTTTCGCAGAAAAATTGACGGTGGACAATTTGATGAAGGAGAATCATCAAGAACAATTCTTTTTGCAAGAGCACTTTCTTTTGCCGACACAGACGACAAATCTAAAAATTTTGAATATGTTGATTTTGAAGAAGATTTTCATATTCCGAGTTTACAAGATGCTGCTTTAGCTTTTGGAACAAAAATTATTCGCAGCGTTCACGATATGAAAAATCCAATCAAAAATATAAATCAGCGACTCGAAAAATTAAAAACTAATTATTTTGAAATTCCAAAAATCGCTTTTATGCCACACAACTTAAATGATGTTACGGAACTTTTTGAAGAGGCGGCTAAAATTAAAGATTCAAATCATATTTTGCTTGCGATGGGACATTACGGAACGCCTTCAAGAATTCTCTCTTACAAATTAAAAAATTATTTAACTTATTCTTCGCCTGCGGATTCTACGGAAAAAATTTCAAATCTTGCACATATTGATCCAATCACGCTAAATTCAGTTTATCATTACAAAACTTTAAATTATGAAACAAAAATTTTTGGAATTACAGGTTATCCTTTAAAATCAACTTTAAGTCCGCAACTTCACAGCGAAGGTTATCAAAAACACAAAATGAATGCGGTTTATATTCCGATTGTTGCTGATAAAGTTGGAGAAGCGTTGCACTTTGCTGAATCAGTTGGAGTTTCTGGCCTTTCAGTTACAATTCCGCACAAAGAATCAGTAATTCCTTACTTGGCAAAAAAAACGCCAGAAGTTTGTAAAATTGGTGCTTGCAACACGATTGTGCGAAACGGAACTTATTGGCATGGTTACAACACTGACGCTTCAGGATTTTCAAAAGCACTTCTTGAATTTTTAGGTGAGAAAAATTTAAAACATAAAAAAGTTGCAATAATTGGAGCGGGCGGAGCGGCAAAAGCGATTGCTTATGCAGTTTTTAATCTTGGTGCTAAAGCGTGCGTTTTTAATCGGACTGTAATGAGAGCAAAGCAACTTGCTGATCTTTATGGATTTAAGTATTCGTCACTGGATTTAAATTCTTTGGATTTGCTAAAAAAATATAATGATGTAATAATTCAAACTACATCAAAAGGAATGGGAGCAAAAGAAGATTCAAACGAAGACAACGATCCGCTGTTTTTTTATGATTTTACTGGCAAAGAAAAATTGTTTGATATAATTTATGTTCCCGAAGTTACGCCGATTATGGCTCGAGCTCAAGAATCTGGTTGCAAAGTTTGCAATGGTTATAATATGCTAAGATATCAAGGTTATGAACAATTTGAATTATATACAGGAGAAAAATTTTAATGACACAAAGTGAACAAAAAGTTTTAGTTTCGACTACTGCAGTAGACAAATTAATCGAAGAAGGAAAAATTTTTAGCGGAATGAAAATTGGATTAGGAACTGGCTCAACTGCAATTCCTGCTGTAAAACGTTTGGCTCAAAGAATTGCTGACGGAACTTTAAAAAACATAAAAGCGGTTGCTACAAGTTTTCAGACGACGCTTGCTTGCGAAGAATTAAATATTCCAGTTTATTCTATGAACGACAAAGTGATTGGCGGTTCGCTTGATCTTGCAATAGATGGAGCGGACGAAGTTGGACCTGAAAATTCTTTAATAAAAGGCGGCGGTGCGGCTTTGCTTAGAGAAAAAATTATCGCTTATAATTCAAAAATTTTTGTTGTTGTCGCTGATGAATCAAAAGTTGTTGCTTCTCACGGAACCGGATTTGCTTTGCCTATAGAAATTATTGACGAGGCTCGTGTCAGCGTAATTTCTAAACTTGAAAAACTTGGTGCAAATTGCGTAATTCGTGAAGGCGTAAAAAAAGCTGGTCCTGTGATTACAGACAACGGAAATATGATTCTTGATTGTAAATGGCAAAATCCTGTAAATGCTTTTGAACTCGAAGATAAAATTGATGATATTGTTGGCGTAGTTGAGTGCGGATTTTTTACAAAGATTAAGCCGATTGTTTTTGTTGCACATTCTGACGGTTCAGTTGAGCGAAGATAAATTAAATTCTGCGGTGGTTGTGCTTCGACTTCGCCACTAGAAAACTTCGTTGTAAGTTCAGCAACCGCAATGTTTAAATCTTTAGATTGAG
>CAZLXK010000054.1:0-12161 GCA_964563305.1 uncultured Treponema sp. | reverse complement strand
AAGTTAGCGGAAAAACTGTTGTTGTTGGCGTAGGAAATGTTGCGATTGACGTAAGTAGAACGGCACTTCGTTGCGGCTCAAGTAAAGTTTTGCAATTCTGTCTTGAGCAAAGAAATGAAATGCCTGCAACTGTTGAAGAAATTGAAGAAGCCGAAGAAGAAGGAATTGAAATTTCTTGCGGTTGGGGACCTAAGGAAATTCTCACTAAAAACGGCAAAGTTTGTGGCATTGTGTTCAAAAAATGTACTTCTGTAAAAGATGCTGATGGTCGATTTAATCCAAAATATGATGAAAACGACACAATTACGCTTGACTGCGATAACGTTTTTCTTTCGATTGGACAAGCGATTTCTTGGGGCGGTTTACTCGAAAACTCTAAGGTGGAATTTTGGCACGGAAACTATCCGCTTGCAGACAAAACAACTTATCAAACTGGCGAAAGTGACATTTTTGTTGGCGGAGACGTTTACACTGGACCAAAATTTGCGATTGATGCGATTGCTGCAGGAAAACTTGCTTCAGTTTCTTTACACAGATTTGTTCAGCCACGCACAAGTTTAACGATTGGTCGCGACAAAAGAGAGTTTATTGAACTTGATAAAGATAATCTTGCTGAAATTCAAGGTTACGACAACACGCCTAGACAAGTTCCGGGAAAATGCAAAAATCAGCAAAATGCTTTTTCTGAAACAAATTCTGTTTTTACAGAAGATCAAATAAAAAAGGAAACTGCTCGTTGCTTGAGTTGTGGTGCGACTATTGTTGATGAAAATCACTGCGTAGGTTGCGGACTTTGCACAACAAGATGTAATTTTGACGCAATTCACTTATTCAGAGAAAATCCTGGCTGCTCTAAAATGGTTAAAAGCGAAGATAAACTTAAATCAATTTTGCCTTATATGCTTAAGCGGGAGATTAAAATTAAGTTTAATAAAAAAAAGGATTGATGTTTAGGAGATAGGATTTAGGAGATAGAATTTAGAACTTAGCACGGTGGTTGAGGCTCTCTAAACCACAAACTGACACTTAGTAACGAAAAGTAATGATAATTTCGAGAACCTCAATCACCAACGCTTAGCACAGAGAACTTGCGGTTAGCACACGCAAAATATCGGTTGTTTCGAAATCTTGCTAAGCGACACTTTTTTAGTAAAAGTTCACATTGGCATTTTGAAAAAAAATTTAAAGTTTGAATCAACAATATTAACTTGATATTTTTTCAAGATGCCTTTTGATATCAAAATCAAATAACATATAGGAGGAAGAAATGTTATTTCAAATTTATGGAGCAACCGCAGCTACTCAGTTGCTTGGTTGGTTGATTGTCTTTTTAGGTCTTATTCTGATTAATGAATTAGGAAGAAGAACTAAGTGGGGCGGAGTTCTCGTATTTATGATAATTCCGGCGGCACTTACAATTTTGTTCATTGTAGCACAAATCGGCAAACATTCATTTGCAAGTTCTTGGTATCTTATTACTCACATGGATGGTTGGTTCCATTACGCAAAACTTTACGCAGCAACAATTGGTTGTATTGGATTTATAATGATCAAATACAAGTGGGGAATTGGAAAATATCATTGGTTTAAGTGTTGGCCATTTGTAATTGTTGCAATTAACATTTTGATTGCGGTTGTTTCTGACTTTGAATCAGCAATAAAAGGCGGAATGACTGGCGGTTGGTGGGTTTCAAACGAAGGCGTATTCTTGTACGGCGGATGGTGGAATCTTGTAAACGGAATTGCAGGACTTATTAACATTGTTTGCATGACTGGCTGGTGGAATGTTTATTCATCAAAAGACAAAGCAAAAGATATGATTTGGCCAGATATGACTTGGGCATTTATTATCGCTTATGATGTTTGGAACTTTGAATACACTTATCTTAACCTTCCAACTCACGCTTGGTACTGCGGACTTGCACTTTTACTCGCACCAACATTTGCGGCAAGTTTCTGGAACAAAGGCGGCTGGATTCAAAACCGAGCATTCACACTTTCAATTTGGTGTATGTTCGCACAAGTTGTAGATTTCCAGTTAACAAAACCATTCTCTGTAATTCCTTCACTTTACGCAGGAGCTCCACAAGACGGAAGTGCCGCTGGCGCTATGTACACAGAAGCAATGCGACTTTACAATGCGGGACAAATTAAAGGGGACGCAGTTGATTCAGCAATAAGAAGCATGGGAATTACCGCTGATCCAAAAATGCAAGGAATTATCGCAGTTATCGCACTGGCAATCAACGTTTGCGTATTTGCAGCAATTCTTAAAAAAGCAAAAGCAACAAAAACAAATCCTTACACTCACGACATTTGGGTTGGCACAAAAGATTACAACGAAGCATTAGAGCGTGCAGTTGTAGAAGCGTAAATTTTTACTTTTCTTTAAGTTTTAACGTTTAATAAAAAAAACAAAAGTCGCCCTAAAAAAGTTTTAAACTTAAAATTAGAGCGACTTTTTTTTATTCTTTTGGAGCAAATTTTTCTTATCCAGCGTTAATTTCTTGTGCAAACAAATCTGCCCTAAACAAAACCGCCCTTCCGCACTTCCGTTTTCACTTCATTCTCTGCAAAATTCTGTCATTCTGAACTAGTTTCAGAATCTGTCACTACAACAAGTTTTTATTTGTGGTTTCGACCTTGCTCAACCACCGCACAAATTTTGCAGAGAACGCTTTTCGCGGTGCTACACGGCGGGCTCAGTCCTCTGTCTTTATGCTAAGTGCCATTTTATCAAATTAGTACCGAAGATTTGGCGTTCCGTCAGCGTTCCATGAAATCTGTTTTGCGTACAAAGCACGATTTAAGTCAGCGTAACTGTCAGTTGTGGTGGTAGTTCCGCTTGAATACAAACCGTTGTAATATCGAGCACTATAAAGCATCACGAGAGAATAATCATCGCTTGTTAAAGAAAAAGAACCCGGCCCGTAAGCATTAAAGTCAGAGCTAGTTTCAAAAATCGAACTTGAAGTTTTAATCCAAGAAGAAAAATCACAAAGTTCAGAACTAAGATTTGCAGTCAAAAGTCCCATGCAAGAAGATTCGTCCATATCGCCTGCACTAAAAATGCAAAAAATCTTTTCATCTTTAACTAAAAATCGCGGAGAATAATTTACATTTCCAAAATCAGTGTCAGAATGGCTTTGAGCAGTTCCACATTCCCAATCATATTCTGGAACAGAAATTACAGTCGCTTGAGTAACTTTTGTAAAATCATCTGGAGAAGTTTTGCCTATAAAAATACACTGCCAAGTTGCTTTTGAAGAATTTTTTGCCAAATCAGCGAAATCTTGTGTAATCGCATTTCCGCTAGAGTCAGTTCCAATTTGCAGCGTTAAATTATCGTTGTCGCCAGTTTCGCCGTCCAAATCCCAAGTGTCATCGCCGTCAGTAATCGTTTGTGACCAAGCAAAATACCATTGACCGTTAGCATAAAAAACTGTAGGTCCGAGCGTGTAAGAAGAAATTATATTTTCTGAAGAATCAAAAACCTCGCCTTTTACCGCCTGAACTTGACCTAAAATTGTCCAAGAATCAGAAAGTGGAGAAGAACCGTCGCATTTTGCCACAAACGGACGCTGACTCCAATTACCCGAAGAACTTATGCTTGCACTAAAAAACAAAAACCACTCGCCGTTAATATATTTTATTTCTGGCGTAAAAAAGTAAGAATACGCTCCCACAGAACTTGCATTTGTAAAATTGATTGTGTATTCACTTTTGTAGCGAAATTTGTTGATTTTATCAGCCGAGCGGATTTTTAAACTTGCAAACGAACCGTAATCATAAGAATAAACAAGATAATAATTTTGATCCGTGTGTTTTAAGATGCTAGATTCTGAACGTCGCCAAACTAGCGGACTTGAATAAACATTTTTATTTTCTACTTGACTGTTGCAAGAAACAAAAAAATTAAACGCTAAAGCAGAAGAAAAAAAGTTAAAAAAAATTTTTTTAAGTAAGTTTGATTTTTTCATATTTTCTCCGATTTATTTATTGGGGCTGTTTGCTGAGTTTTACTAAAAAAAACATTCTTTGCCATTATCGGACTTGATCCGATAATCTAAATTTTTATAACACATAGAATTAACTATTGATTCCCGTAAACGCTATAGCTAGACTTCGTTCAAGTACGGGAATGACAGTTTTTCAGTAAACAATTCAGCATGACCGTAACTTCATATTTTCTCCGATTTAGTTTGATTCGCACTGAACTACAAATTTTACTGACTTTAAGTTGTAAGATTTAACTTCGTAATTTGAGTAAGTTTGACTTGCCTTTACGGAATTATCATCATCAACTGACCAATCAAAAGAAATTTTCCCACTAGAACTTGCAGAAATTGAATAATTTGAACTTGAAAAATTTGTGGAAGAATTTAGGTAAAATGTTCGGCTCATAGGAAAATCGCTGATGCCTTCTTCGAGCGTGGATTCTGTAAAAACTACAGTTGCATAAGCAGAACTTGTGCTGCCTGAAGAATCTGTTTGTTCTGGAACAAATTTTATAGAAAACGCTTCAAAAGGTTTTTCATAGCCATTTTTCGCTTGAATTACATACGCTTTTAATGTTGCGTTGTCTGCGGCAGAACTTGTTTTAGCGTAAACTTGATCGCCTTCGTCAATTGGAATTGTAAATTCAAAAATTTCGTCTTCGGTTCCTTGAGTTAAAACTATTTGTGCGTATCCTTTTTCAAAACTTTCGTTTGTCGAAAATAAATTTGAATCAGAACACGAAACTAAAAAACTCAAACTTAAAAGCGAAATTGAAATTTTTAGTAAATGTTTTATTAATTTCATTTTTTATCCTTTTTGTTTTAGTACGGTGGTGTACTTCGATAGGTGGTTGTACTTCGACAGGCTCAGCAACCGCCAAGTCGAAACCACTATTGTTACTACGATTTAGTCATTTCACTGGTGGTGGTTTCGACGTTGCTCAACCACCGTGTTTTATTCTTTTTAGACAGTCCCCTTGTAACTTAGGAAATTTGTTATCTACAGATGCTGAAACAACCTATCTGCCCTATCTACCGACATGTAGACGACAGGCAAGAGTTCAGCATGACAAATCTTCTGTTTTAGAAACTTACCTTTACGCTAGTTTCAATATTTCCCCACTTATTGTAAGAGTAGCCGTCATTAAATCCGTTTAGTAAATCGTTTGATTCCCAGTCGAGTCCAACCGTAATTCGCTCAAATCCAACTTCAAGTCCACCCTTTACATAACAATAATCGTTGTTAATATTTGTGCTATCGTGATATCGAGTAATAAGAGCTTTTGGTGCAAGTTTAAATCCTGTATCAAAAACTGGCAAATTATAATGTGCCGCTAAGGTCCAGCCCATTACCCAAGAATCAGAAAGTACATTTATAAAATCAACTGCACCAACCGCTTCTAAATTCTTAACAAGCAAATCATTTCCTGTGTTAAACGAAGCATGCAAAATCAAAAGGTTGTCGTTAAAAGTGGTAAGTTCATTTGAACCAACAAAATAAGTGCAATTTTCAGCAAGTTTTGAATCAGCATATTGAACTGCCAAAGCAATTCCAGGATAAGGTCCGTAATCATCTTCAGAATATTTAATGCTCCAATAATCAAAAGCACTTTGTTTGTCTTCCCAACCAAGCATTACGCCAGCACTAAGAAGTGGATGCAAATCGCCAGAGTTTTCAAGTTGAATAAAGTTTGCTCCAAGAGAAGGCTTTAAATAATAAATGTCATAAAAATTCCATTCGTAATCAGCACCCAAACCTAATCTCATATCTTGCATATAAATTGAATCTTTGCCCAAAATTCCGTTTGAATAACCGGCAGAAATTGTAAGGTCTGGAACCATTGTAAAATCAGCGGAAATTTTATAAACCCAGTCAGTTGCGTTGTGACTCAAATCCGCAGTGTCTTGAGTTGTGTCAGAATTACCGGCAATCCATTTCATTGTAGAAGCAAAATCGCCTTGAACTTTAAAAATTTCGTCCATTTCGTAGCCAGCATTTAAGCCGTAAACTTGAGAATTTTCGTCGTAAGTTGAAAAATAACTTTGCAAAGTGCTGCGTTTTAAGTGTCCGTAGCGATAACTTGTGTCTGCTGCCATAAAAGCGTAAGCAATGTCGCTGCCAGTTGTGTAATTTACGTAACCTAAATCAGAATCGTCTTTGTTGTAAATTGTAAGATATGCTGGTCCTAAGTGAACTCGTGCTCGGTCAACTACAATCGCAAAGTCGTTTGAGTTTAAGTACAAATCTGTTCCGCTGTCTGAATCAACCATGTAGCGAAGCGGATCGCCTTGCGTGTAAATTCTAATTTCGCCCCAAAGTGGCAAGTTTGATTCTCCAGCCCAAACTTCACCAAGATTTAATAAATCCATTTTTAATTTGATATTTTGATCTGTGCAAAAAGCCGCCCGTCCTGTGTCAATGTCAAGTCCAAAAGTTACACTTGCATCTCCTGTAAGTTGAGTGGAAATGTTCATTCCGCCAGTTGAAGGTTTTGGTCCGTATTTTGTAATGATAACTTTGCAACTTGCAGTTTCGCCGCCTTTAGTTGTAGCGCTTACAGTTGCTTCTCCAAGTGATTTTGGAAAAAGCCTACCTTTTTGGTCAACTTTTACAACTTTTTTGTCGCTAGAAGTCCATTTTACGTCGTGATTGCCGATTTTTCCGCTTTCAGAACTAACATTTAAGCCAGGAAACGAATTTGAATAATCTAAAATGTGTAAAGCAATTTCGTATTCGCTTTTATCTAAAGTGATTTTTTCGTTTGAAACAGCGTCAGTTTTTTTTGTTTGACTGCAGTTTTCTGATTTTTGCTGATTTTCTGACTTGCGATTTTCTGCTTGAAGCAAATTTTCTTGTGCTTGAGATAAAGTTTTGCTTTGCTGATTTTGAACTTGCTGACTTACAGTTTCACTTTGCTGATTAACGCCCGAAGTTTCTTGCGTAAGTTCTGAAGTGTTAGAATAAGCAGCGTCTATATTTTCACCTTGCTGCACTTCTTGTGCAAAAAGATTTGTGCTAAACAAAAACGCACAAGTTACTGCCGCAAAAGTTTTTACAATTTTTTTCATAATTTTCTCCTAGTATTTTTAAGTTTAAGATTTATTCCGTTATAATAGTTTCTTTATATGCAAAAGACATATCATAAGCATTGCTTGAAGTAAGTCCTGTGTCTGCACTTACGTTGTAATTGTTACTGAACAAATAAGCACTTGTATCACCTACAAGATTTATGTTGTACCACGAAGAATAACCTTCAACTGTACTGTTAGTTGTTAAATACAAACTTGCCAAAGTAAAACATGCAAAATCAGTGTCTGTGCCAATAGTTTCAGTATTTGCTGTCCAACTTAAATGTGCGTGAGCACTCGAAGTGTAGCCCCAAGTATTGTTTCCAGAATTGTAGTTTACACTTCCACTTGCATTTGAACCAAAGTACAAGTAAAGTCCGCTTTCTTCATAAGAAGAATTTGCTGCTTGTAAACTAAATGCATCGCTTGAACCATTTAATGCTGGCATTACAATCCAAACTGGATACAAATAAGAATCTGGGCTTGTTGTAATAATTACGTTTGCATAACTTGCAGAACTTGTAATTTGAGGAACCATAATTTGACTTTCCCAAGGTTGCAAAATGCTCCAAACAACTTTTTGAACTTTTGCTGAACTTGTTGAAGAATCATCTTTGTAAAGAATTTTATAATTTTCTGATTCTTGAACTGAACAAACATTTACAGAATAAGTTTTTCCAACTGTCAAATTGTTAATTACGCCAGTTGTTCCGCTAAAACTAGAAGAATATGCAAAGTCAGTTCCGTCATCTTCGTTTACTGCGTAAATTATGTAAGAAGAATCGCTTGCTGAAGATGCCCAAGTTACTTTTAACTGACCTGTATATTGTGCTTGTGCCGTAACAGATGAAATTCCAAGTTCTTCAAAATCAGTGGAAACATCTTTAGAGAATTCTGCGGATTTGTTTCCAGAAATATCTTGTGTGCAAATTGTAACTTGATAATTTGTTCCATTAGAAATTGTGCAAGAATAAGTTTTTACGCCAACGTCAATTTTTTCTTCATCAGCGTCACCAAGTTTTAGCAAAACGTAAGCAAAATCTGAAGAAAGTGCAGCGTCATCTTCATTCCAAGAAATTGTCATTTTTGAAGATTCAATCACAAAGTAAACATCACTTACGCCACTTGGTGCAGTTTCGTCTTTTGAAGTTGAAAATGTGGCTGAAGTTCCTGCGTTTTCTGTGTTATTTGAATCGCCTTGCTCATTGCCAAATTTATCTTCTGTGGTAAATGTAAATGTGTATTCCGTGTTGTCGCTAAGATTTTCAAAACTTGCTGTTGTAACTGTGGATGCAACTTGTAAAGCAGAAATTGAGTTGCCTTTCATATCATTTTGATTTGTGCTGATGTTGATGTAAGATAAGTCTGAATCGCTTGGATTTTTCCAAGTTAAAACAATTTTGTGCTCGCTTACAGTTGCCTTTATGTTAGAAACGCTTTGTGGCGCTGTAGTATCAACTTGAGTTTTTGCCGTAACGCTTGAACTTTTTTGAGACAATTTTTCTTTTGAAGTTTCGCCGTTATTGCAAGCGTAAGCTGTAAAAGTATAACTTGTGTCTTGAAATAAATTTTCTACAGTTCCGTATTGATTTTCGTTCAAAAAGTAACTTGAACTTTGCAAAACTGGACTTGCGTCTGTGGAATAACAGTCAATTCTTACTTGTGCAGAATCTACAGAAGATGTCCAAGAAAAACTTGCACTGTCGCTTGTGGAACTTACAAAAGCAAAATCTGAAATTTCGTGGCAAGAAAGTTCTGCTAAACTTACGCTTACAGAACAAGTGGCACTTAAAAGTCCGTCTGAACTTATTGCAATAACGTTTGCACTTCCTTCGTCTAATGCCGTAACTTGAATTTCACTTCCGCTTGAAGAACTTAAAGCTAAAACAGAAGAATCCGAAGTAAACCAATTTACTGTAGCATTTTCGCTTGAAGAAACTAAAGTGGCGCTTAAAGTAAATGATGTTTTGTAAGAAACTGCGTTACTTAAATTTACGCTTGTAGAACTTAAAGTTAAAGAGTTTTCGTCTTGCACTTTTGCTAAAGTAAACGCTAAATTGCAGCCAAGTAAAAAGTTGCTTAAAAAACTAAAAGCAAATAAAAAAGCAGCACTTAAAAATATTTTTGATTTTTTGATTTTCATTTTAATCTCCTTTTTTAATTTGCACTTTCTTGAGTAATAGACCAATGCCACTGAGAGTAGCCTGGAGTGCCAGCACTTGTTCTGTAATAAATTGATGATGAACCGTCACCGCCAAGTTGGTAATAATTTTCTGCAAAACGCAATGCCTTGTAAGAAGAATCTAAAGTTGCCGCGTTAAAGAAAGTCGCATAACTTTGTAAAGAAGCCGCTTCAATATCCGAAGAACTTGCAATCGACATACTTGCCTCAGCTCCGCCAGAATTTGAAGAATCCGCAGAAGTTAAATAAGCGTAAAGTCCGCTAGCAGTTCCGTCTAAGTTCATTGCCATAATTGAATAAGTTTGAACTGTTCCAGTTGCATTACTATCGCCGTCGTAAGTTTTTGTTTCGCTTCCGTTCAAGGCTTTCATTTTTAACCATTTGTAATGATAGGCTGCAGAAGATCCGTCTTGCGTCTTAAACGCTTTTGCCGAAGTTACAACCATAAAGCCTGAATTTTCTCTTGAATAGAATCGAATTAAAACTTTTGAAGGATACGCTTTGTAAGATTTTGAAGATAAAAGATTATCATCTGAATCAAGAACTGTAAAAATAAATGTGTATTCATAGCCCGCCATTAAATTTTCAAAACTTGCAGTTTGAACACCTTTTTCTACAGAAAGTTCTACAGAACTAAGAGAATTTGCCTTTTCGTAAGAAGATATTGCTGAAATTTTGATTTTTGAAAAATCAGTAACAGGATCTGTCCAAGTAAAGTCAATTAAGCCTGAATATTCAGAAGAAAGACTTGATGCAATATCACTTACAAAAGTGTCCGCTGAATACGTGTACGAAAGTTCAGTTGGCTCGCTTAAATTAAAATTATTGTCTATAGCGTAAATGTAGCAATTAAAACTTGTTTTTTCGCTAAGATTTTCGATTGTTGCAGTTTGAAGTCCCGCACTTACAAAAGTGTCAGTTGCAGATTTTTCGTTTGTAGAAGCATTGAACACTCTTACTAAAACGCCTTGAAAATCGCTGTCGGTGGAATCTGTCCAAGTAAAACTTAAAGAACTATCTGAAATATCAGAAATTTGAGCGTTACTTACAGAACTTACAGAAGATGAACTTGATGCTAAAGTTGTTGCAGTTTGTGTGCTTACAGGCGACAAGTTTCCGTTTAAGTCCACAATGTAAAGTTCAACTTTGTATTGTGAAGAAGGCTCAAGTGTGTAGCCGCTTGAAGAAACTGTGTAATCATCATAAATCAAATCTGAAATTCCGCCGCCTAAACGAACAGAATAACTTGTGTCTTTTTCGGAAGTTCCTGAAATTTGTGTTGTGCCAACTAAAGTGTCAAAATCAGTTTCGTAAACCTTAAAAATGGCTCCGCTTAAATATTCTGCGTTAAGACTTGGCGTTTTCCAAGTTGCTTGAACGTTGTTTGAGTACGATGTAAGAGAAAAATCTTGTGCTTCAAATGGACTTGATGTAGAAAGCGTGCCTTTTACATTACAAATCGCACTCACTTTTCCGCTTGAGTTTTTTGCAGTAACTTGTGCTTGGCCGTTGCCTTGCAAAAGTAAAGTGCAAGTTGTGCCACTGGCGCTAGAAATTGAAACTACGCTTTCGTCGCTTGAAGTCCAAGTAATTTCTGTGTCTTGAGCGGTGCTTGGATAATAACTTGCCGTAAGAGCTTGACTTGTAACGCCACGAATGCCGCTTAAAATTAAAGATGATTCAAGTTCTATTTTTTGAATTGGAACACCTTTGTCGCTTTGAACTTCAAATTCACTTTGATAAATTGAACACGAAGAGATTACGCTTAGCAATACAAAAATCAAAGAGAATAAATTAGAAAATTTCACATTTTTCTTAAAAATTTTCGTCATTCCGAACTTGTTTCGGAATCTGTATAGAAGTGCAACAAACGATTTAATATAAAATTTTTCCATCAAGTTCTCCTTTATTCCGCAGAAATTGTGCCTTTTGCAGCGTTAATTGTGATTTTTGAATAATCTTCAAAATACGGTTCGTAAAACAAAGTTGAAACTTGCTTAAAACTTAAAGGCTGCCAAACGTAACCCGAAGAAGACAAATCGCTTGAGTTCCAATTATTAAATGTAAGAATATAACTTACATCTTCGCTACCTTGAACTTTTATAACGTCGCTAAACTCATAGGAAGTTAAAGTTTCGCCGTCTTTTCCAAAAGTCATTAATTCTGACCACGGACCTTCTATGCTTGAACTCCAAGCGTAACGCACGCCCGTGTAAGGAACTGGAGTTGAAATTGAAGAATCGCGGTAAAAATCAAAATATGTAAAGTGATAATCAAGCCAACCGTCATTTGCACTAGAACTTAGCGAAGAATTTGCTCCGCCGTCTAATTCGCCCACAAAACTTGCCGTAAACAAATAATAAAAATCACCTTTGTGAATTATAGAAGTTCTGCCCACGTAAGTTTCTGGATAAAGAAGTGCCACATTGCTTTCAATTCCCAAATAATCTTCTGTTAATTTGTTAATATAAAGTCGCCAAGAATTATTGTAATTTGCCCAATCTAAACAATAAGCAGTTCCGTCGTTATCTTGAAAAAGTGTTGTTAAAGCAGCACCACCGTTTACGCTGAATGAAGAATTTTCTACATCAAAAGCACCAAACGGAGAATTTGAAGTTGCACAAAGAGTTTCGTTTAAGAAAAGTTTGTTGTGAGTTGAGCGAAGTGTCCAATAACTTAAACTTGTGCCGCGTCTGTAAGAAGTGTTAAATCCCATCCACATTACAAATTTATGAGTTTTTGGATTATATAAAACGCGAACTGTGTTAATGTCGCAGTTGTTTAAGATGATTGATGATGACGAAGTTAAAACATTGTTTTTAAATGTCCAGTTTACTAAATCTTCACTTTCGTAACATTTTACTGCCTTAAATCCGCCAGAGCCGCCGTTAATTAAATTCTTTGAATAATCA
>CAZLXK010000053.1:0-12282 GCA_964563305.1 uncultured Treponema sp. | reverse complement strand
CTAAAATCATCTAAAAAATTATGAGGCTAAAAGTGGAAGACGATATTTTAACAATTGAAGAAGTTGCCAAATATCTTCGTGTTAGTGAAAGAACTGTTTACGATTGGGCACAAAAAGGCGAAATTCCAAGCGGAAAAATTGGAACTGTTTGGCGTTTTAAGAAGTCAGAAATTGAAAAATGGGTTAATTTAAGACTTTCTTCGCCAACAAAAGTTGCATCGACTCAAGAAATCGCCGTTAAAGTAAAAAATATTCTTTCTCCGGAAAGAATTGTGTTTTTAAATCATCCAACAAAGCACGACTCTTTAGTTCAACTTGCGGATGTTCTTTCAAGTGCTCCACAAATTAAAAATGCAGCAGAACTTCAATCAGAAATTCTAAAACGCGAAGAACTTATGTCAACCGCTTTAGGAAGAGGAATTGCAATTCCGCACGTAAGACTTTCAAGCGTAACAGATTTAGTAATGGCAGTTGGAATTTCAAAATGTGACATTATGGATTTTCAGCCTTTTGATGAAATTCCAGTTCGTCTTTTGTTTATGATTGCGGCCTCTTACAATCAGCACAGTTATTATTTGCAAACACTTTCGTTTTTTAGTTCAAAATTAAAAGAACAAAGTTTGCGTGAAGCACTTTTAAACTCAACAAATTCAGTTGAAGTTTATAATTTGCTCACCAAATAAATTTTTTCTTGATTTGAACTTGGTGATTGAGCAAGGTCGAAAACAATTTTTCGTACTTGCAGCAAGATGGCGACAAGTACGATAAAATTTTACGGCAAAAGAACTGGAATCCATTTTGATTGGTCAGCCATAGTTTGCTCAATATTTCCCCAATTTATATTTTTTGCTGTAGTTTCGCCAACCAAATATTTTTTTCCATCAACTTCAAATACAAAACCCGGATGCTCACTTACGAATCCTGCTAAAGCGTGCGAATATTCATTACTTACAAAAATGCAAGAATCTTGATTTATGGCGTTAAGTAAAACTGCAAGCAATAAACTTCTTGAATCACAATCAGAACCGTTTCCTTGCAAAATTGACGGCAAATTTGAAAAATCACTTTGAGTTTTTGCTCTTTCGTAATTAAAATTTTGAACCCAAGTTAAAAGTTTTTGTGCAAAATCAGTTTCATCAATACAAAAAGGAGCAAGTTCGTTGTAAATATCAAAAGATGCTTTTTTTAGTCTGGAACAAGAATCACGAAAAATCAATCTGTAATAACGTTGCCAAGCGTCTTTCCAAGCAGAATTATTTGCGTAAAGGCAAAGAACTGAATATTCTCGTTCAATAAATTCTTGTGCGTATTTTGAATCCTCTGCAAAAACTTGAGTTTTTATTTGATGATTGTCAATGTTTAAGTTTACATCAATTTTTTGTGCTAAATTTTCGCCTTCGCTAGAAACATCTTCCATTGCTTCTGAATCAAGATAAGAAGTCAAAATTCCTTTAGAAAAATAACTGTTCATATCCACGTAAAGTCCGTCAAAAAAACTTGCAATATAATTGTAGCAATTTGCAAAATTTTCTTGACTTGACCAAGCGAGAAGCAAAATTATATTTGAATTTTCTGGAATTACAGTTGCAACACAAAGTCCTTGAGAAAAAATTCCGTTTAAGTTTCCTGAAAAATAAGAAATTGCTGAATTTTTAGAAAACCAAGAAAAACTTTCGCTTTCAAAATCGACTTTAAAATTTTTCATAACGTAATTTACTGCGTCCAAAGATGAATTAAAACGTTTTGCGTCATAAATTTGAATAATTGCGTTTACTGGCAAAATTTCGCTTTGCAAAAGAAATGATTTTTTGTCGCTTCCAACTTGAACTGTATAAAATCCTTCTGGCAAATCAACTGAAACTACATTTGGAAGATTTGAAAATCCTGTTCTTGTGGCAAAAATCTGAAAATTTGATAAAGCAAAAATCAATGTAAATAAAAAAAATTTAAATTTTTTCAAAATGAACTCCAAAAAAAAATTTTTAATTTTGATGATTTTAATTTTAAACTTGACCCAAATTAAAGGCTTTCTTAAAATATCGGCAAACTAAAAAAAATAATAAAGAAATGCAAAAAACTGAAATTTTATTTGAAAATGATGAAATCCTCGTAATAAACAAAATTTATGGACTTTCGGTTCAAGGCGGAATTGGCGTTACGCATTCTTTGGATCAAGATTTATCAAAAGAACTTGGATACAAAATTTATCTTGTTCACAGACTTGATAAAGAAACTTCGGGGCTTTTAATTGTTGCAAAAAATCCAAAAGCGGCTGCAAAATGGACAAGTTTGATTTCTTCTAAAGATGTTAAAAAAGAATATTTGGCAATTTGTGCAAATCTTCCCACGATAAATGGAAAAAAAATGAAAGAAGGAACGCTTTTGTCTGATGTTGTTTCTCACGGAAAATCGCAAAACGCAAAAACTTTTTTTAAGATTGAAAAAGAATTTTTTGTTGAACTTCCTGATTTTGATGATTCTTGCAAAACTGCCACTTCTTGCGACAAAACCGCGAGTTCTCGCGATAAAATGCAAGTTCTTTCAGAAAACTGCCAGTTTTTGCAGCAAACCGCGAGTTCTCGCGAGCAAGCGACACTTCTTTCAGAAAACTGCGAACTTGTCGCCGAACCGCCAGTTTCTCAAGTAAACCTCGAGTTACGTCAGCAAAATCCGCAAAATCAGCAAGAAAATATCCACAAAACAAAAAAAATTCCACTTTATTTAATTAGATTAACGCTAGAAACGGGAAGAATGCATCAAATCAGAATCCAAATGGCAAATGCACAATCACCTTTAATTGCTGACGACAAATATGGAGATTTTAAGTTAAACAAAATTTTCCGAAAAATCGGCGTAAAAAAACTTCAACTTGCTTCTGTAAAACTGACTTTGTCAATCAACAAAAAATGCATTGTTTTAGAATGTAATTTGCCACAACATATGCAAAATCTTTTAGATAAAGCTATGATAAAATGATTTTTCAGATTTTCGCACAAATATTGACAGTAACGCCTAATTGTGCTAATTTATTTTCAACATTTTAATTTTACTTAAGATGGAGCCCTAACCGGACTCCTTTTTTTATGGCTTAAAGTTTGCCAAAAAAAACTTACTATTTAAGAGGCAAGAATTGGAATACAATTCATTAAAAAAAATTCCACATTACACAGAATGTAATGCTATTGCAGAATCCGAAGGTTTTAAACTTGTTGAACTTCAAATTGTTCCGCAAAAAAATTCAGTCAAAATTACAGCGGTTATTGCACCACAAGATCCTGCAAAAGATGTTGGCGTTGCTGATTGTTCTAAAGTTCATCACGCTTTGCAAGCAAAAATTATTTCTTTAATCAATCGTCCTGAAGATGAAGTTTATATGGAAGTTTGTTCTCCGGGAATTGAGCGCAACTTAAAAAATGCAGCGGAATTTGAAATCTTTAAGGGCAGAGAAGTTCGCGTTTGGGATAAAACTGTAAGCGATTGGGTTCGCGGAATTATTTTAGACGCTGACGAAAAACAAGTTACGCTAAAACAAGAAAATTCTCAAGTTTCAGTTTTGTACGAAAATATTGCTAAGGCAAAATTTATTCATTTATAAAAATATTTTATTAGAGTTTTAAAAATTTCTACGAGGAGGCTCAAAATGTCAGAAATGGCAGAAGCAATCCGTGCTCTTGCACTAGACAAAGGAATTAGTGAAGATTTAGTTAAAAGAACTATTGAAAATTCAATTAAAGCGGCATACAAAAAGGCTTATGGCACTGACGAAAATTGTATTGTAAAGTTTGCAGATGATTTATCAGACGTAACAGTTTATGCTCGAAAAGTAATTGTTGACGGAGTTTATGATCCTCATCTTGAAATTGAACTTGAAGATGCAAAAAAACTTTCTGATGAAGCAGAAGTTGGAGACGAAATCGACATTGTAATTGATCCAAAAGATTTTGGTCGTTATGCAGTAACTCAAGGCAAGCAAAAAGCTCATCAAGATTTAAGCGAAGGTTTTAGAGATAATCTTTATAATGAATATAAATCTAAAATCGGAGAACAAATTATTGGTTACATTCAGCGCGAATACAACGAT
This sequence comes from uncultured Treponema sp., assembly GCA_964563305.1. Taxonomy (GTDB): domain Bacteria; phylum Spirochaetota; class Spirochaetia; order Treponematales; family Treponemataceae; genus Treponema_D. The sequence continues at coordinate 8,201 of CAZLXK010000053.1, read as the reverse complement.
AATATTTATGTTGATTTAGGAAAAGAAAATCGAGTTGAAGGCGTTTTGCCTAGAAAGTTTAGAAGTCCGCGAGAAATTTACGAAAAAGGCGGAAGAGTTAAGGCTCTTATTACAGACATTAAACGTACAAATACAGGAATTCAACTTGTTTTGAGTCGCACAGATCCTAAACTTGTACAAGATTTCTTAGAAGCAGAAGTTCCAGAAATCAGCGAAAAAATTATTGAAGTTAAAAAAATTGTTCGAGAAGCAGGTTATAGAACAAAAATTGCAGTTTCTACAAGCGATCCAAATATTGATCCAGTTGGAGCATGCGTTGGAAAGCAAGGAAGTCGTATTCAAAATGTAATTCAGCAGTTGGATGGCGAAAAAATCGATGTAATTCCTTACGACGAAGATCCTCACATTTTTATCGCAAATGCTTTAACTCCAGCAAAAGTATTAAAAGTTGTAATTCTTGATTCATCAAAACGTGAAGCTTTGGCGATTGTTGAAGATGAAGAATTTTCTATTGCAATTGGAAAACTTGGTTTAAATGTTCGGCTTGCAAATAGACTTGTTGATTGGAATATTGATGTTAAAACAGAAAGTCAAGCTGCCGAATTGGATCTTAGCGAAACTGAAGAACAAGAATCTCGTCGTGCTGCAGAAGAATTGTTTGCTGATGTTTCAGAAGATCAAAGTGAACTTAATCAGAATCAAAATCAGGTTGAAGAAGATGAAGGCGAAGAAAACTATTCAATTTCTTCACTTCCTGAAATTGATGAAAGACTTGCAAGTGTTCTTAAAGAATCTAATCTTGATGATATTCAAGATTTCCTTGACGCAGTTGATGATGGTTCAATAAATAATGTTGAAAAGCTTAGTCAAGAAGATATTGATTTTATAAATGATGTTATAAACAAAAACTTTAATATTGAAGATGCTTCTGACGAGGATTCAGAAGAATAATCTAAAAAGCACTGATTTACTTGACTTAATATCAACAATTTGCTTAATCTTTTTAGAGTTAAATAAATTAGTGTTTTAAGAAAAAGTGATTTAAGGAAGAAATAGGAACAATAACGTATGGCAGAAGAAAAAAAATCTGGTTTTATATTAAACAAGAAAGAAAAAAAAATCGAAACTCAAGCTGTAGAAAATGAAAATCTTGCGGCAAAAAAAACTGATGAACATCAGAAAAAAAAGCGTTTAATTAGGCGAAAAGTTTCTCCTGCAAATCAGAATTCTCAAAATCAAAGTGCAATAAATTCTGCAAATGCAAAAGATTCAAATTCTAATGCAAATCAAAATTTGGCTGGAACAAAAATCTCGCAAGATCAAAATCTTAAGGAAACTTCTCAAGTTCAAAAATCAGAAAATCCTAAGGCTGAAAACTCTTCGTCTGCTCAGCAAGATAAAATTTTGCAATCAACATCTTCTGCAAGCGTTTCTCAAAGTCAAAATTCTGAAAATTCTTCTGCAAAAACTGTTTCTAATAAAACAAATCAAAATCTAAACACAAATTATTCAAAGCAAGATTCTAATTTTAAGCAAGGTTCAAGAGATTCTTTTTCAAAATCTAGCCAGAATCAAAATCAAACTGAAAAATCAGAAAATAAATCTTTTGAATTAAAAAGTGCTCGTCCAAATGTTCGGGCAGGAAACTTAAATCCTTCAAATCGCAATAATTCTTATAATAGAAACAATTATAATAGAAATAATTCTGGCTTTACTGGTGCTCAGGCTCGTCAGGGTTTGCAAAATCGGGAAAGAAATAATTTTAATCGCGGAAATTTCAATAATAACGGCGAAAATTCTAATCGTCAGGGCGGTTTTAATAATCGAGGAAATTTCAATAATCGCGGAACTTTTAATCGTGATGGAAATCGGCAAGGCGGATTTAATCGTGGCAATTTTAATCGTGATGGACAAAATCAAAATGCTCAGCGACAAGGTGGATTTAATCGTGGCGGATTTGGTGTTGCTCGTCCGGGAATAAATGGAAAACCGGGATTTTCTGGCGGTCCACGACAATTTTCTGATCCTTCTGTTTTAACAGGAAATAAAGGTCCTTCAAAAAAGCAATTTAAGGGCAAAAAGCAAGATTATTCTAAAAAAGACAAAGAAGATTTGTTTGACGAAGAAGAACTTTATAAAAAGAAGAAAGAAGCAACTCCAGCGAATGTTGTTCCAGAATCTATTGATATTATGGACACGATTTCGGTTTCTGATCTTGCTAGAAAAATGAATCTTAAGGCAAGCGAAATTATTGGCAAGTTGATGGGCATGGGAATGATGGTTACGATTAACCAGTCGATTGATGCTGATACTGCCGAATTGGTTGCCATGGAATATAATTGTAAAATTAACCGCATAAGTCTTTACGACGAAACGGTTATTGAAAGCGACAAAGGAAGTGACGAAACTATAAAACCTCGTCCTCCAATTGTTACGGTTATGGGACACGTTGATCACGGAAAAACTAAAACTCTTGACGCAATTCGTAACGCTCATGTTGCAGAAGGTGAGGCTGGCGGAATTACGCAAAAGATTGGTGCTTATCAAGTTTCAACTCCAAAAGGCGACATTACATTCCTTGATACTCCAGGTCACGAAGCGTTTACTATGATGAGAGCACGTGGAGCACAAATTACAGATATTGTTGTTTTGGTTGTTGCCGCTGATGACGGAGTTATGCCTCAGACTTTAGAAGCAATCGATCATGCTCGACAAGCAAATGTTCCAATTATTGTTGCTGTAAATAAAATTGATAAGCCTGATGCAAATCCAGACAGAGTAATGACTCAACTTTCAGAAAAAGGTCTTACGCCAGAAGCGTGGGGCGGAGATACTCAATACGTAAATATTTCAGCGTTAAAAAGGCAAGGAATTGACGACCTTCTTGACGCAATTTTGATTCAAGCGGAAATGCTTGAACTTAAGGCTCAATATGATTGTAGAGCAGAAGGTAGAGTTATTGAATCGCGTGTAGATCAAGGGCGCGGAGTTGTTGCTTCGGTTGTTGTTCAGCGCGGAACTTTACACACAGGCGATCCTTTTGTTGCAGGAATTTATTCTGGTCGCGTAAGAGCAATGTTTAACGACAGAGGACAAAAAATTACAGCGGCAGGTCCTTCAACTCCAGTGGAAGTTTTGGGAATTGAAGAAATGCCAAATGCAGGCGATCCTTTCCAAGTTACAGAATCAGAAAAAGAAGCTCGAGCCTTTGCTACAAAACGCCAAGAACTTAAACGCTTTGAAGCAGCGAAAGCCGTAAAAAAGACAACTTTGGAATCTCTTTATGGCGACATTGCAAACAGCGAAGTTAAAGAATTGCGCGTAATCATAAAAGCTGATTTACAAGGTTCAGCAGAAGCATTAAAAACTTCGCTTGAAAAACTTTCTACAAAAGAAATTAGACTTGCAGTAATCCATTCAAGCGCTGGTGCAATTAACGAAAGCGACGTAACTCTTGCCGCAGCAGATTCAAATGCGATTATTATCGGATTTAATGTTCGCCCAACTCCAAAAGCAAAAGCTCTCGCTGAGCAAGAAAAAGTTGAAATTCGCAAATACAATATCATTTACAAATGTGTCGAAGAAATTCAGCAAGCAATGGAAGGAATGTTGCAGCCAGATACAAAAGAAGAAGTTATCGGAATGCTCGAAGTTCTTAATACATTTAGGGTTCCAAAAGTTGGAACGATTGCGGGTTGTGTTGTTCGCGAAGGACTTATTAAACGTTCAAGCAGCGTAAATGTTATTCGAGAAGGTGTTGTAATCAATTCTGCAGCAAAAATTGCTTCATTAAAACGATTCAAAGATGATGCAAAAGAAGTTAAAGAAGGATTTGAATGTGGAGTTGGAATTGAAAACTGGCAAGATATTCAAATTGGCGATACTTTAGAAGTTATAGAATATGTTGAAGTTGCAAGAAAACTCGGTAAAACTATTGCCGAAGAAAAAGCTGAAGCAGAAAAAATAAAATCATATTCTGATGGCGATAAATCTGAAGAAGAAGGAAAATAAATGGGACAATATAGACTTTTGCGGCTTGGTGAACAAATTAAACAAGAAATTGCGACAATGATAATTCGTCATGAAATAAAAGATCCTCGCGTAAATGAATTTCTTACAATAAATCGTGTAGAAGTTTCTTCGGATTTGGCTTATGCAAAGGTTTATGTTTCTTCTTTTGTTGATGATAATGCTTTGCGAACTGGCGTTGAAGGTTTGCAAAGTGCAGCAGGATTTATTCAATCAACAATTTCAAAAAAACTTTCTATTTATAGATTTCCAAAATTTACATTTATTGCGGATTTTTCTATGAAAGAAGGTTATGAAATGGTTCAAAAACTCAATCAACTTGAAAAAGAATCAAATGAAATTGAAAATGCAAAAAAACTAAATTCTGCATTTTCTTCGCAAAGTCCAAATTCAGAAAATTCCTCAAAATCATAAAAAAAATAGCGAAGTTTTAATGAATAAAACTAAAAATGATTTAATACAAAGTGGAATAATTCCTTACGCTAAAAGTTCGGGAATTACAAGTTTTTCATCACTTTGGAATATAAAACACGCTTTAGGCACAGACAAATTAGGTCATACTGGAACTTTAGATTCTTTTGCCGACGGTTTGCTTGTAGTTTTAAGCGGATATTTAACTCATCTTGTTCCTCACATTACATCTTTTTCAAAAACTTACATTGCTTCAATTTGCTTTGGGCGAGAAACTGACACTTTAGATCCAACTGGAAAAATTACAAAAACTTCTTTTGCACCAACAAAACAACAAGTTGAAAATATTTTGCCAAAATTTACTGGAGCAATAATTCAAACGCCGCCAATTTATTCGGCACTTCACGTAAACGGAAAGCGGGCAAGTGATTTAGTGAGAGCGGGCGAGCAAGTTAAACTTGAAGAGCGACAAGTTTTTATTTATGAAAATGAACTTTTGGATTTTAGAGAAGCAAGTGAGCAAGATTCGTGTTCTTATGCAATTATTCGCGTAAAATGTTCAAAAGGAACTTATATTCGAGCGTTGGCAAGAGACATTGCACTTGCTTTAGGAACTTGTGCACATTTAAATGCTCTTAGAAGACTTGAAATTGGACCTTTTAAACTTGAAGAAGCGGCTACGTACAATCTTTTAAAACCTTTTACTATAGAAAATGGAATTGAAAACGAAAAGTTTTTTCAGGCACAAAGAAAAAAAATCCTAGAAAATCAAAATCTTCTCTTAAAAAGAAATCAAAAAGATGATTTTAAAAAGTCAAAAAATCAAAATTTGAGCGAAGATAATAAAATTTTTACTGATATAAGGCGACATTTTTTAACTTTTACGCCAGAACTTGCGTTTTTATGCGGATTTAATGCTGATATTTTAAAAAAAGAATCAGAAAAATCGTATCTAAATGGAAGAGTTTTGCAAGGAAAAATGTTTACAAAGTTGGAATATCCAAAAGAGTTTGAAAATCTTCCGTATAAAAATCAAAATGAAGTTGCGGTTTTTTATGAAAATTTGACTTTTGCTGGAATGATAAAAATTTTGCCAGAACACAAATTGTCTTATAGTTTTGTGGTTCCCAAAGAAAAATCGGCTAAAAAAATTAAAATTTTTACTTGGCAAGATTTGTTAAATGGCGAGTTTCCGCTTGAATGGTTCAAAAAAGGAACTGCACTAACGGTTGGTAGTTTTGATGGGATGCACAAAGGTCATAAAGCCTTGATTGACGCTGTTTTGGAACAAAAAAATTTGATTTCTGGAATTATCACTTTTAGAAATTCTGTAAAATCGAATAATGAAAATTTTGAAGGAAATCTTGATTCTTTTTATCAAAAAATAGAATTTTGCCAAGAAAATGACTTGGATTTTGTTGTGATAATTGACTTTTCTGATGATTTTAGTAGAATTGAGGGCAGTGATTTTGTTAAATCTTTAATTGAACTTTGTAATATGAAATTTATTGCTGAAGGAACTGATTTTAAGTGTGGATATAAAGGTGCCTTTGCGGTAAATGAATTAAAAAAATCTGCTTTAGAAAACAATTTTACTTTTAAGTTGATTGATGATGTGCTTTTTGAAGGAGAAAAAATAAGTTCTTCGCGGATTAGAAAATCTATTTTATCTGGTGATTTTCTTTCTGTTCAAAAAATGCTTTTAAGACCTTTTGCTTACGACGCATTTGCTCTTAAGTTTCAAGAATCTGCTTTACAGAATTTGTCAAATTTAGATAATAAAATGACTTGGTTTTCTGCACAAATTGATTCTAAAAAAGAAAATTCAAAAGATAACAAAAATCAGTTTTTACAAATTTTGCCTTCTAAAGGAACTTACAATGTTGTGGTTTTCTTTGCGGATAAAAATTCTAAGGCTCAAATTTGTGAATCAAATAAAAATGGTTTTAATACATTGCATACATTATGTTGTGTTGCTTCAGAAAATGATAAAAAAATCATAAAACTTTTGTTGCCAACTCAAGATCTTGCTTGCCGTGTAAAAACAATAAACTTTATTTCTGCTAAGTAATGTTGCTTGGCTATAGGATTGCCACCCTTTACTAGGTTACACTGAACGCAGAAAAATATTTTTAAGGAGTAAGTTATGGCACTTACAAAAGAAACAACTGCTTCTATCATAAGCAAATTTGGTTCAAGTTCAACTGACACTGGAAACACAAAGGTTCAGATTGCTCTTCTTACAGAAAGAATTAAACAGTTAACCGCTCATTGCAAAGCGTTTCCAAAAGACACTGGCGCTTCTCGTGGTCTTCTTAAAGCTGTAGGTTCTCGTCGCAAGATGTTGAGATATCTACAATCAAAAGATCTTGAGGCATATCGTTCACTTATTAAGGAACTTGGAATTCGTAAATAGGTTGTGAAAATTTAAGGCAGTCTGAATCTAAAATTTTCTTGATACAGGCTGCCTTTTGTTTTAGAGGCGACTCTAAAAATAAAAAAGGGTAGTTCGGCTGTGAAAACGAATTGTCCTGTAAATTTCTAGTTTACTAAGAGGAAAAAAAAGAAAGAAATGGTACAAAGAGTAACAAAAAAAATTGGTGATCAAGAACTTATTCTTGAAACAGGAAAAATTGGTAAGCAAGCAAATGGTTGTGTTTACGCTCAAATCGGAGGAACTGCAATTATTGCAACAGTTTGTGCTTCTAGCGAAGTAAAAGAAGGTTTGGATTTTGTTCCAGTAACTGTTGAATATAATGAAAAGTTTTATGCAGCAGGAAAAATTCCTGGCGGATTTTTAAAGAGAGAAGGTCGTCCAAAAGATAAAGAAATTTTGGTTAGTCGTCTTATAGACCGTCCGATGCGTCCTTTGTTTGAAACATCATTCGGTAGAGAAATTCAAATAGTTCCAACTTGTGTTTCTATTGATGATGTTAATACTCCTGATATTCTTGCGGTTATTGCATCTTCTGCCGCAGTTTCAATTTCTGACATTCCATTTCACGGACCGGTTGCTGGTTGTCGTGTTGGTTATTTGAATGGTGAATATATTATAAATCCAACTTATGAACAGATGGAAAAAGTTCAACTCGAAATTGTTGTGGCTGGAACTAAAGAAGGCTTTACAATGGTTGAAGGTGGAGCAAATGAAGTAAGCGAAGACATTATGCTTGGTGCTTTGGAAAAAGCTCAAGGTTTTATTACAGAAATGTGTCTTCTTCAAGAAGAACTTGTAAAACTCGCTGGAAAAGAAAAACTTCCGCTAGCTCCTTTAGATGTGGAACTTGAAAATAAAGACGCAATTAAGGCTGAAGCAATTCCTTTAATGCAAAAAGCGTGTTTCTTAAAAGGAAAAATGGCTCGAAGTGCTGCTGTAAAAGATGTAAAAAAACAAATTGCAGAAAAATATGTAGAACAACTTGAAGATCCAATTCAAGCAAAACTTTACGATACATTGTTTGATGATATTCAGTACGATTTGCTTCGTTCAAGCATTTTGGAAAAGGGTTTGCGTATTGATGGTCGTGGAACAGAAGATATTCGTCCAATTACTTGTGAAATAAATGTATTGCCACGTCCTCATGGTTCAGCGTTGTTTACTCGTGGCGAAACTCAGTCTTTAGCAATTACAACACTTGGAACTGCAATGGACGAGCAAGTTTATGATGATATTGAAGGAGAGCGAAGCGAAAACTTTATTCTTCATTATAACTTTCCTCCATATTCTGTTGGCGAAGTTGGAAAATTAACAACTGGTCGCC
>CAZLXK010000052.1:11496-12518 GCA_964563305.1 uncultured Treponema sp. | reverse complement strand
TCAGCCTTGCTTCGCAAGTCCGAACCGCTTACGCGGCTACAATCCCTAACGCATTCATACTTTCCTGCTGACATTCATAAATATAAAAGAAAAAATTGCTTATATCAAAAACTTTATTTGAATAGAAAAATATGCTTTTTAAGCATAAAATAAAGCAAAAAAAATTGACATTTTAGCAAACAAAATATAAACCTTGAAATTTCAAGTACTTTCTGTGCTTTTTATGCTAAGTTTTGGCTTTTTTGTAAGAAATTCCGCACTTTTCGCATTAAAAAATCAGCAAAAAAAATTAAAGTTCACAAATAAAATCGTTTACAACTAAAAGTTTTTTGTTGAGCGTTTCTTTAAGAAAATCAACATAAGAATCAAAATCTTCGCGAACAATATTTGAAGAATCGTTGTGTTTTCCCCAAATTAAAAAATCAAATTCGGCAGCAACAGAAATTTCTTCTCGCAAAGTTTCAATTTGTAAATCAATATCAATCAAAGTGTAATATTTTTGCCACAAATCTTTAACTTTTTGTGTAAAAGACGGAGATTTAAATAAAGCGTCATAATAAATTGTATTTTGAAGAATGCAAGTAGAACTTTGACCAAGACAAGCCCAATCAAAATCCCAAACAGGGCCAGCTCTTAAAACATTATTTGTATTGTCGAGCGAAAAAAAACTACTTTTAGGAAAAAAAAGTTCGCCGTTATCCATAATTTCATTTACAAAATAAAACTTCGCCCAAGAATCAATATCAATAATTTGAGAATAAGCTTCGTTTGGAGCACAACAATTTTTTGCATCCATTCCGTTCTTAAAATCAGGATAAAGAAGTTTTTCAAGCGAAGTGATTTTTTCTTTAAGATTTAAAAGTCGTTCGTCTGACATAAAATCATCATTTTTGACCATATAAGGCAGATTTTTTATTTGCGATTTAAATTTCCATTTTTTTTCATCAAACCAAGAATCAATTTCAATAAAATAATCATTATTTTCGTCAATATTTACGCGATTTTTGTCAACTTTGATTGCT
>CAZLXK010000052.1:0-11486 GCA_964563305.1 uncultured Treponema sp. | reverse complement strand
AAGACCTTTATATTCGCCATTTAAAATTAAATCCACAAATTCGCCGTGAACTGTCCAATCAAAATCAAAAGTTTCGCTCAAATAAAAAGCCATTTCGTTTTTCATAAAAGAATTGTCAAGATAATTTGCAATTAAAACCCAACGTTTGCTTTTTGGAAGATCAAAAATTTTTTGCTTTTTATTAAGTTTTAAAGAATAAGATTTTTTAGGCCAATTCCAAGATGAATTTCCGCGACCTTTTATGCTAGTTGAAATTTCATTAAAATTCCAAGCTTGATTTTTCGATCCTTTAACACAAATTTTTGCATTTTCTAGCCATTGAGTTTTTGAAGTGATTTTTGAATTGTTTTGAGTATTTATATAAACTTGCGGAAGTCCCGTGCAAACAACTTTAAAAATTTTAGATTTTACTACAACATCAAAAGAATTTTTTTCGATAACTTCACAATAGTAATATCGAATTCCTTTTTTGCTTGTTGCAGGAACTTTTAAAACTAAACTCGTTTCGCCTTTAAGCAAAGTTCCATTAAGATTTGTTCCGTCAGAACTTTCAAACCATTGAAAAATAAATAAATCGTAAAAATCTTCAAAATCGTAAGAAATTTCTGCTGATTCGTTGTAAGACACAAGAAAAAGATTTTTATTTTGATTTTCGCTATTTGAATTAAAATTGCAAGACAAAAAAGCAAAACTAAAACTTAAAATAAAAATAAGGGAAAAGATAAAAGCATTCGGTTTAAAATTCACTCGAACACTTTACCCCCCCCCTTAGTATTTTGTCAAGAAAATTAATATTTTTTTTTTTTTATAAAACTGACAATTTTTGAAGAAAAATCTGCTACAAAACCATAAAAATTGTTCCTGCGGTTATTAAAATCATTCCGATTGCAGATTTTACGCTAAAACTTTCGTGAAAAATTATAAACGCTAAAATTAAAGTTAAAACTGTGCTCATTTTGTCTACTGGCACAACTTTTGAAACTTGCCCAATTTGTAAAGCTTTATAATAACAAAGCCAAGACGCTCCTGTTGCAAGTCCTGATAAAATCAAGAAAAGCCAACTTTTTTTTCCAATACTAGAAATTCCGCCTTGTGCGTGAGTTACAAAAACCATAACCCAAGCCATTATTAAAACAACAAAAGTGCGAATTGCCGTAGCAAGATTAGAATTTACGTTTTCAATTCCAACTTTTGCCAAAATCGAAGTTAATGCTGCAAAAACAGCCGACCCAATTGCAAATAAAAGCCACATTTTTATGCCTCCAAAAAAATCAATTTATTTTTTAACTTCGTTTACAAGTTCCTTTCCTTCAATAAAATCTTTTAAATTATCGAGCGTTACTTGAGCAATATTTGCCAATGCAGTTTTAGTTAAAAATGCTTGATGTCCTGTAATAATTACGTTTGGAAACGTTAAAAGTCGTGCAAGAACATCATCAGTTAAAACTTCGGCTGACCAATCTTGAAAGAAAAATTGACTTTCTTCTTCGTAAACGTCGAGTGCCGCACCGCCAATATATTTGTGCTTTAACGCGTGAACTAAAGCTTTTGTGTCAATTAAGGCTCCACGCCCTGTGTTAATAATAACTGCGTCATTTTTCATCATTTTGGTTGTGTCGTGATTTACAATGTGACGAGTTTGTTCAGTAAGTGGACAATGAAAAGTTAAGACATCGCTTGTTTTAAAAATCGTTTCAACATCAACGTAAGAAAATCCATTTTTTTTAGCCCATTCTTGATTTGGATAAGGATCGTAGCAAATGATTTTCATTCCGAAACCTTTTAAAATTTCTGCCATAACACGACCAATTTTTCCTGTTCCAAAAACGCCGGCAGTTAAACCATTTAAATCGCGTCCAGTTAAACCTTCAAGATTGAAATTTGCAGTTTTTGTTCTGATATATGCTTGCGGAATGTGTCGAGTTAAAGCCATCAAAAGTGCAACTGCGTGTTCTGCAACTGCGTGCGGAGAATATGCTGGAACGCGAGCAACTTTTATTCCATTTTTTTGAGCAGCATCTAAATCAACATTATTAAAACCTGCACAACGAAGCAAAACAAGTTTTATTCCGCAAGTTTTTAGCGTTTCAAGAACTTGTGCATTTACAACATCATTAACAAAAACACAAATTGCATCAAAACCTTTCGCTGTAAAAGCAGTTTTTTCAGTAAGTTTAAACTCGTAATATTCAATTTCAAAGTTGTGTCTTTCGTTTTCTTTTGAAAATGAATCCTTGTCGTAAGAACGTGTGTCGTAAAAAGCAATTCTTGTCATAAAATCCTCCAAAATTTATTTTTCAAAAATTTTATTCATCATTCATCAAAAAATTTATTTTTCTAAGATTTGTTCTTGTAAAATTTCAAATTTAATTTCAGTTTTTTGCATTTTTTGTAGCCGAAGTTTTTCAATTCGCATTTCAGGAGATTCAACAAGCCAAATATTTGCCGCTTCCCAAACTGCAAACCAACCAACAATACAAACTACAGTCGCAATCACGCTTTCGGTAATTGATTCAAGAAAAATCCACAAAGCAATAAAAAACATTCCGAGTGCCAAAAGCCAAATTTGCTTAACAAGACTTCGCTTTTTTTGCCGTGAAAGAAGATTTAATTCGTTTTCTACGTAAGATTTTATATTTTTTTTGCAGCGATTTTGATCTAAAGGTTTTTCGCTAATAATTTTAAGCTCGATTTTTTCAAGCGGAAACGTATTTTCAGAAAATTTTTTCCTAAGGAAAGAACTTACTTCATCAGATAAAATTTCTTTTTCAGGATCAAAAGCATTGTACAAATCTGATTCTTCACGGATTTTAAGTTTTATTTCATAAGTTTTGTTAATCATTTTATGATGAATTTTACACAAATTCCGCAAATCTTAAAAGAGTTTTTTCTGATTTTTCGATTTTGATTCTGTTAGCGAGTGGCGGTTTGCTTAATGAAGTCGCAGTTTATTAAGAGACTGGCACTTGTCGCAAGAAATCGGCACTTTTTTTAGTGAATCGAAACTTTGCTCTGGCGACTGGCGGTTTCTTTAGTAAATTAGCGGTTTAGTTAGAAAACTGACACTTGCTTGCAGAAAATGGGCGGTTTGTTCAAGCGACTGAAACTTCTTGCAAAAACTGGAAGTTTTCTTAGAGAATCAAAACTTTGATTTGGCGACTGGCGAAGTGGCGGTTTTCTCAGTGAACGGGAAGTTTATTCGTACATTGTTAAGATAAATTTAATCACAAGTTAAAAGTGAATCAGTTTCGTTTGCAATTCTATTTTGTATCAATGAACAATACTGACTGTCTATTTCAAGTCCAAGTCCAAGTCCAACTCCAAAACGATTGTTATTTTTTGCTTCGATTAAAGTTGTGCCACTTGCACAAAATGGATCTAAAATTACATCATCAACAAAAGAAAAAAGTTTTATACATCTTATAGGCAATTCACGAGGGAAAGGAGCTGGATGTACAATTCGTTTTTTTGATTCACCGGAAAAAGTCCACACTCCATTTGTCCAAGCCATAAATTCTTCTTTTTGAATGTCACTTTCGCCTTTGATTTTTTTCTTCCATTCGTTTTTATAAAGAACTAAAATTAATTCAACCGGAGCAATTACGTAAGGAGCAGACGCACTAAGCCAACTTCCCCAAGCGGTTCTTCGAGAAATATTTCCTTCATTCCAAATTATCGTGCAGTGCTTCTTTATTTTTTTACAATTTCAGCCAAACTTGAAACAACGCCTGCCATATTTTGAATGTCTGATGGAATTATGATTTTTGTTGCTTTTCCATCTGCTGATTTTTCAAACGCTTCAAGGCTTCTAAGTTTTAAGATATTTTCATCAATTTGAGCATCTTTTAACATTTTTATTCCAGCGGCTTTTGCTCCTTGCAATTCTTTTATTGCTTCGGCTTGACCTTTTGCTTTTTGAATTGCAGCTTCTTTTTCGGCTTCGGCTTCCAAAATAAGTGCTTGCTTTTTTCCTTCAGCTTCTAAAATTGCTGATTGTTTATGACCTTCTGCAATAAGAATTTGCTCTCGGCGTTCACGTTCCGCTTTCATTTGTTTTTCCATTGCTTCGCGGATTGCTTGCGGAGGTTCAATATTTTTTACTTCAACACGATTTACTTTTATTCCCCAAGGATCAGTTGCTTCGTCAAGAATTGAACGCATTTTTGTGTTGATTAAATCTCGACTTGTAAGTGATTCATCAAGTTCAAGTTCTCCAATAATATTTCTTAGCGTTGTTGCAGAAAGATTTTCTAAAGCGTTGATTGGTCGTTCAACTCCATAAGTGTAAAGTTTTGGATCTGTGATTTGAAAATAAACAACTGTATCAATCATCATCGTTACATTATCTTTTGTAATTACAGGCTGAGGAGGAAAATCAAAAACTTTTTCTTTAAGCGACATTTTTGATGAAATTTTGTCAATAAAAGGTGCTTTTATATGTAATCCAACGTTCCAAGTTTTGTGATAACCGCCCAAACGTTCTACAACCATTGCTTGTGATTGAGCAACAACTCGAATATTTGCAATAATTATAATTGCAAGAATCACTAAAAGTGCTACGATAATGTAAATCATCATTTTTTTTGTCTCCTGATTGATATTTTTTTAGATTTTTGAAACAACAAGCGTGTTTCCATTTACTTCTACAACTTTTGCAGTTGTTCCTTTTGGAATTTCATCTTCGGATTGTGAAGAAACGTTCCAAATTACTCCATTTTTTGCTTTAGCTTCGCCTTTTTGAAATTTAGAAACATTTTTTGTAATCAAAACTTCTTCGCCAAGCATTGTGTTTACATTTGTTTTATCTTTTCCAACTTTAAGTTTTTTTACTGCAAAAGGTCGAGTCGAAAAAACTAATACAACTGTGAGCAATGCAAAAATCAAAAGTTGCCATTTTATTGGAAGAGAAGTTCTTGAAATAAAAATAAGCGGAATGGCGGAAATCGCTCCCCAAATTGTTGTTAAATACATTGTAAAAACTTCAATAAGGACGCAAATTATCACTACGCCAAGCCAAATCCACGGCATAATACTTGAAATATTTTCAATCATAATTTTATTGTAATAGAAAAATAAAATTTGTCGATAATTATTTTTTTATTTTTATGGATTTTTATGGATAAAAAGATTTTTTAACTTAGCATTAAAAGTTCTTTGCTGATTAGCAACTTAACTCACTAAGCAATTCGGAATAACAAGTTTTTCTAAAAATCACAAAACGCACAAAGTTCCGCAAACACAAATTTCATCAAGTTCAGCAATTTTAATAGACTAAATTTAAAAACAATATTAAAATCGTTTAACGTAAAAAGTACTCAAAAACGCAAAAACTTGAGTTGCAACTTACATTTCGCATTTTCTTGCACAAGCACAAACAATTTTTAGGCGGATTAAAGATTAAAAAGGAGTAAAAATGAAAAAACAAATTTTAGTGGCAAGTATGATTGCACTTTCTTTAGTTTCAATGTCTTGCTCAAAATCAAAGCAAACAAAAATCGGAATTATTCAGTTGGTTGAACATCCAGCTTTAGATTCTTCTTACAAAGGTTTTGTTGACGGACTTGCAGAAGCGGGTTATGTTGACGGAGAAAATATTAAAATTGATTATCAAAACGCTCAAGGCGAACAATCAAATTGCGTTACAATCGCAGATAAATTTATTTCAAGCCGAAGTGATTTAATTCTTGCTATTGCAACTCCAGCGGCACAAGCAGTTGCAAATAAAACTGACACAATTCCAATTTTAGTTACTGCAGTTACAGATCCACAAAGCGCGGGACTTGTTGAATCAAACGAAAAACCTAATACAAATGTTTCTGGAACTTCTGATTTAACACCTTGTGCAGCACAAATTCAGTTATTGCATAGAATTGTTCCTAACGCAAAAAGAGTCGGAATGCTTTATTGTTCAAGCGAAGAGAATTCAAAATTCCAAGTAAATCTTGCAAAACAAGAATGTGACATTTTGGGACTTTCTTACACAGATTTTACAGTTTCAAACACAAACGAAGTTCAGCAAGTTGTTCAAAGTATGGTTGGAAAAGTTGATGCAGTTTACACACCAACCGATAATATGATAGCATCTTGCATGGCAACCGTAGCACTTGTAGCAACAGAAGCAAAACTTCCAGTAATTTGTGGCGAAAAAGGAATGACTGACCAAGGCGGACTTGCAACTTACGGAATAAATTATTATGAACTTGGAAAGCAAACTGCAAGAATGGCTGTAGAAATTTTACGCGACGGCAAAAAACCTGAGGATATGCCAATTCAATATCTTGAAAAATTTGATTTTACATACAACAAAGATGTTGCTGATGAACTTGGAATTACAATTCCAGAAGATTTGTAAAACTAAAAACCAAACAATTTATTTAAATATCTTTCATTTTTGGGTTGCAACTTAACAAAATTAGGTTGCAACTTTTTTGTTTTAAATTTAATTTTTCTGTGATAAAATATCATTTATATTTTTAATAAAATTTAGCAAGGAACTTAAAACAAAAAAAATGATTACTTTAATTTGTGGCAGTATGTATTCAGGCAAATCAACTACATTACTTATGAAAATTCAGCGAGCAATTTATGGGCGAAAAAATGCAGTTTTAATTCGTCCTCAAATAGACAGTCGCGGATATTTTACACATTCGCTTGGAAACGAAGAATTAAATCAATTTGTAGAAAACAAAAAACTTACAGTTATTGAACTTTCTGAATTTACAAAGGAAAAAGTTAAACATTTATGCAATTTTTTTGATTCGATTTTTATTGATGAATTTTTTATGATTAAAAATTGCAAATTCTTAGCACAAGAAGCACTTTCTAGCAATGACGTTTATTTTGCAGGTTTGATTGCAAGTTCAGAAAATGAAGTTTTTGGCGAAGTAATTTCACTTTTGCCTTATTGCGACAACATTATGAAATTAAATGGAGTTTGCATGGAATGTGGCTCTCAACTTGGAAATTATTCACTTTTTAAAGAAGGACACAAAACTCAATCTATTGTAATTGGCGACATCAACAAATATGAATGTGTTTGCAAAGAATGTTATAAAAAAATCAATGGAAAGTTGTGATGTTAGGAGTTAGGAGTTAGGAGTTAGGAGTTAGGAAATTTATGGTCATTCCGAACTTATTTCGGAAGCTGTTGAATTTTTTAGGGCTGCAAAAAAAATCAAGCACAGTGGTTGAGCAAGGTCGAAACCATCATATATTGTAGTAAAGTCATTTCGACAGGATCAATGACCGCCACAATTTAAACTTATTAGACAGCCCCAACGGACATTTTTTATTTATAATGTTATATTGAATCGATTTTAATAAACAAAATTTTTTTAAGGAATTTGGGCTAAAATTATGGGATTTTTAGACTTTTTGGTACCTTTTGGAAGTGCAATGTTAGGCGCTGTTTCGCAAGGCATTCTCTGGGGAATTATGGCTTTGGGCGTTTTTATTACGTTCAAAATTCTTGATTTTGCTGATATGACGGTTGACGGTTCTTTTGCATTAGGAGGTTGTACTTGTGCAATTTTAATTGTTCACGGAGTAAATCCACTTTTGGCAGCAATAATTGCAACTTGTGCTGGAGCATTTGCTGGAATGTTGACTGGACTTCTTACAACAAAACTTAAGATTCCTGGAATTCTTGCAGGAATTTTAATGATGCTCGCACTGTATTCTATTGATTTACATATTTTGGGCGGACCAAATCAGCCTTTAGCAAGAACTCAAAACACAATTCTTGACTTTTTTTCAAATCTTTTTAACTTAAAAGAAATTTTCCCTTACAACGCAAGTTCAATTTCGGCACTTATTACAGGCGTAATTTTTACAGTAATTTTGATTTTTGCACTTTATTGGTTTTTTGGAACAGAACTTGGCTGTGCAATCAGAGCAACTGGAAATAATCAAAAGATGAGCCGAGCACAAGGAATTAACACTGACTGGATTCAAATTTTAGCTTTAATGATTGCCAACGGTTTGGTTTCGTTAAGCGGTGCTCTTGTTATGCAACAACAACGCTTTGGCGACGTAAGTATGGGAATCGGAACAATAGTAATTGGTTTAGCGTCAATTATTATTGGCGAAGTTATTTTTGGCAAGCACTTTGGATTTTGGTGGGATTTACTTTCTGTAGTTTTTGGTTCAATTATTTACAGAATGATTATTGCTATAGTTCTTCAACTCGGAATGAAAAGTCAAGATTTAAAACTTCTTTCAGCGATAATTGTAACGATTGCACTTTCGGTTCCGGTTTTTAAACAAAAAATCAGTCAATCAAAAAAGAAAAAGGAAAATAATATTTCTAAAACTAAAAACTAAAACTTTTTCGACTTTACGACAGATTTTTTAAACTTTACACAAAGAGGAATATAATGCTTAAAATTAAAAATATTTCAAAAACATTTAATCCTGGAACAATTACAGAAAAAATTGCTATTACAGATTTAAGTTTAACATTAAATGATGGCGATTTTGTTACAGTGATTGGCGGAAATGGTGCCGGAAAATCAACTTTACTAAATTTAATTGCTGGCGTTTTTCCTGTGGATTCAGGAGAGATTTTGCTTAACGACGAAAACATTACAAATCAAAGAGAACATATAAGAGCAAAATATTTAGGAAGAGTTTTTCAAGATCCAATGCAAGGGACAGCGTCTTCAATGCAAATTCAAGAAAATCTTGCTTTGGCGGCTCGGCGTGGAAAAAAACGAGGCTTGAGTTGGGGAATTACATCTAAAGAAAAGGAATTTTTTAAGGAAAAACTTGCACTTTTGGATTTGGGCTTGGAAGATAGAATGGAAGCGAAGGTTGGACTTCTTTCTGGCGGACAAAGACAAGCACTTACGCTTTTAATGGCGACGCTGCAAAAACCAGAATTGCTTTTGCTTGACGAACACACAGCGGCACTTGATCCAAAAACTGCTAAGAAAGTTTTAGATTTAACGCAACATCTTGTGGAAAAAGATAATCTTACAACTTTTATGGTTACTCACAATATGAAAGATGCAATTCATTACGGAAATCGCCTTATTATGATGCTCGACGGACAAATTGTTTACGATGTTTCTGGGGAAGAAAAAAAGAATCTTCAAGTTAGTGATTTGCTTAAAAAGTTTCAAACTGTCGCTGGAGACGAAGATCAAGTTTCTGACAGAATGTTGTTGGCGAATTGATTGTTATTTTTTTATGCTGACGGTTTGTAGATTGCCACATCATTCGGCTCGCAATGACGGGGCAAGATTTTGTCGCCATCTTTCTGCAAGTACGTAAAACAAAAAAGCCTAGCCCACCGTGTAGCACCACCAAAGGCGTTCTTGCGACCGCAAGAATGGAGTGAAAACGGAAGTGCGCAAGGGCGGTTTTGTTTGGCTCGAAATCTTAGCACAAAAAAAATCGCTGAAATAGAAAAATTCGCTCCAAGAAAAAAAATCAAACACCAATTACGGAATTTTTATACTGATGTTCGGTTACGTCGTTTAAATAATCTGTGGGCGTTTTTCCTGTATATTCTTTAAATTCGTGAATAAAATGTGCTTGATCATAAAATTTATAATCAGAAGCGAGTTTAGAAAAACTTTTTACATTTCCGTCGTTCAAATCGCGAATAATGCATTGCATTTTTACAATATTACAAAATTGTTTTGCACTCATTCCGGATTCATTTTCAAAAATATGATTTATGTAACGTGCAGAATATCCGGACAAAACTTCAAGTTCGCTAATTTTTAGCAAGCCTTTTTTTGAAACAATTAAGCGAATCAGTTGCCTATACAAATGATGCTGACCGGAACTTTCTTTGTTGTAAAGTTTTCGATATTCGTCCATAAAACAACACATTCTTGTAGTAAAAGTATTTTCGCTCGACATTTTTTCAATCAAAATTTTCATATTTTCAAATTCGCTTAAGTCAACTGTTTTTCCAACCAAATCTTTTACAATTAAATCTTTAAAACAAGGATTTTCGCCTGGTTGAAATCTTACGCCAAAATAATCTGCATCTTTTTCGATTTTTAAGGTTTGTTGCTGAACTGTATTTCCAATAACAAAAGCTTTCATTTCGTCTTTTTTGTAAACAAACAAAATATTTGAGCAACCGTCTGCTAAAAAAGGAACTTCTAAATCTTTTTGCATAGATCCGTGAAAAGAATAAAAGTGAGAAATTCCAAGCGACGCCAAAATGTGCTGATAAAATTTTCCTGTTCCTAAAACAATGTAAGGTTGAATTGTTTTTATATGAAATTCATCTTCTTCGTACATACACAGCCCCCTGTACTAAACTGCATTTTTACTTTTAAGATTTTTTTTGAGTTTTATATAAGTTTTTAAAGCAAAAAAAACGCGAAAAACATACCTTTTAGATATATTCTTCGCGTCATTGCTAGTTTTGATTATGATGAATTAGGATTTTTGTGTCAAGAGGTTTGTGTTAGGAATTAGGATTTAGGATTTAGCGCTGGTTGAGCGACGTCGAAAGCACGAGTCTGTTGAAGATTTAGGACTTAGAAGCGAGGAGTTAGGATTTAGGAGCGAGTTGTTAGGCTTTAGAAATTGACATTTTTTTGTTTAAGTGAAAAATCGGGCGGTTAAATGACGATGTTTTCACTTAACCTGAAAAATTTGATGGTTAAACGATGAGATTTTTCACTTAACTAAAAAATCCGGCTGTTAAGTTTGAGATTCTGCTCTTTAACCGCGAGAATTTTTTGACAGATTCTAAAACATGGTTCGACAGATTCTTCGCTCTGCTCAGAATGACAAGTTTTTTTTACAATCAAACTGTGGGCTTAAATCTGTTGTAGCGAAGTGGACTTATATCTGCGGGGCAAGATCCTGTGCAAATTAATTCTGCAATATTGTAAGCGGCACTTGGCGCAATTCCAAATCCGTGACCTGAAAATCCACATTCTATGTAAAGTCCGGGAACTTCATCACATTTACTAACAACTGCAACTCCGTCTTGACATTGATCTTCGTAGCCAGCCCACGCTCTTACAATTTTTGCGTTTGCCAACTTTGGAAAATAAGACAAAATCCCGCGAGAACAAGCACTTGAAAAACTTGAACTTGAATAAGGATATTTGTTGTCGATTTTGATTGGTGTGTTTTCAGTTCCGTCGTGTCCTCCAAAAACAAAACTTCCGTGTTTAGTTTGATGACCATAAAAATCAGCATCCGCAGTTCCAAGCATTTGTTCAAACATTTTAGGTTCGGCTTCGGTAACAAGACATTGCAAAGATTTTCTGAACATTGGAATATTGATTCCGACTGTGTTTAAGATTTGATTGCTTTCAAAACCGGCAGCAACAACCACATTTTCTGCTTGAAAGATTTGCTCTTGCGTTTCTACGCCAAAAATTTTCCCGCCTTTTGTGATTATTTTTTTTACTGGACATCCTGAATAATACTGAACGCCATTTTTTCTTGCCGCTTTATAAAATCCCAAACTTGTTGTAAGCGGATTTGCGTGACCGTCGCTTGAACAC
>CAZLXK010000051.1:0-12537 GCA_964563305.1 uncultured Treponema sp. | reverse complement strand
CTAAAAACTGAAGTTTTTAGAGATTCCCAAAAAAGATTTTTATTTAGGAGATAGAATTATGGGAAAAATTATTGGTATTGACTTAGGTACAACAAACTCTTGTGTTGCAGTAATGGAAAATGGTTCGCCAGTTGTTATTCAGAATTCAGAAGGATTTAGAACAACTCCATCAATCGTTGGATTTACAACAAATGGAGACAGACTTGTAGGTCTTTCTGCAAAGAACCAAATGGTTACAAATCCAAAAAACACAGTTTATTCAGTAAAACGTCTTATTGGTCACAGATATTCAGAACTTACTGACGAAGTTAAAAAACTTCCTTATACAATTAAAGATCACGGCGAGGACGTTCGTATCGAAGTTGAAGAAGCAGGTCAGAAAAAAGAATTTAGTCCACAAGAAATTTCCGCTTTTATTCTTCAAAAAATGAAAAAAACTGCAGAAGATTATCTTGGCGAAACAGTTACAGAAGCAGTTATTACAGTTCCTGCTTATTTTAATGATGCTCAGCGTCAGGCAACAAAAGATGCTGGAAAAATTGCCGGTTTGGATGTAAAGCGAATTATAAACGAACCTACAGCGGCAGCTCTTGCGTTTGGTTTTGATAAAGATCAAAAATCAGAAAAAACTATTGCTGTTTACGATTTAGGTGGCGGAACATTCGATATTTCTATTCTTGAACTTGGCGATGGCGTTTTTGAAGTAAAATCAACAAACGGAAATACACATCTTGGCGGTGATGACTGGGATCGTTGCATTGTAAATTGGCTTATTGACGGATTTAAGGCTAACACTGGAATTGATTTGTCAAAAGATCCAATGGCTTTGCAACGTCTTCGTGAAGAAGCAGAAAAAGCTAAGATTGCGCTTTCTAATCAAACTTCAACAGACATTAATCTTCCATTTATTACAGCGGACGCTTCTGGTCCAAAACACTTGCAGAGAACTTTAACTCGTGCTGAATTTGAAAAGATGACAGACAATTTGTTTGAAGCAACTCGTGAACCTTGTCTTAAAGCAATTAAAGACGCTGAAATTTCTACAGACAAAATTGATGAAGTTTTGCTTGTTGGTGGATCTAGCCGAATGCCAAAAGTTCAGGAAATTGTAAAATCAATTTTCGGTAAAGAAGGAAGTCGTGCAGTAAATCCTGATGAAGCAGTTGCGATTGGAGCGGCAGTTCAAGGCGGAGTTCTTACAGGAGACGTAAAAGATGTTTTGCTTCTTGATGTAACTCCACTTTCACTTGGAATTGAAACAATGGGCGGCGTTATGACAAAACTTATTAACCGCAACACAACAATTCCTACAAAAAAGAGCCAAGTTTTCTCTACTGCGGCTGACGGACAAACTGCGGTTACAATTCACGTACTTCAAGGTGAACGCGAAATGGCTGCAGACAACAGAACGCTCGGCAACTTTAACCTTGACGGCATTCCAGCGGCACCTCGCGGAGTTCCACAGATTGAAGTAACATTCGATATTGACGCAAACGGAATTGTTCACGTTTCTGCAAAAGATTTAGGAACTGGAAAAGAACAGCACATTCAAATTACTTCTTCTTCTGGACTTTCTGAAGATGAAATCAACAAAATGGTAAAAGATGCAGAAGCTAATGCAGAAAGCGATAAAAAGAAGAGAGAAGCAGTTGATACGCGAAACGAAGCGGACAGTCTTGTAAATCAGGCTGAAAAAACTGTTAAAGAAATGGGAGACAAAATTTCTGCTGCAGACAAAGAGGCAATCGAAAAAGCTTCAAATGAACTTAAAAATGCTCTTAAAGGCGACAATCTTGAAGACATTAAGGCAAAATCTGAAGCTCTTAAACAAGCGTCTTACAAAGTTGCAGAAGAAATGTATAAAAATCAAGCAAATCAAGCCGGTGCAAACGCTTCTGGCGCAAATGGAGCAAATGCTGGGGACAACAGTTCAAATAATGCAAACAATTCTTCATCAAATTCAGGTTTTGATAAAGGCAAGGCTGATGATGTTGAATATGAAGTTCACGACAAATAATTTTGTTAAGAATCAAAGAGTTAACTAAGAAACTTTGATTTTTTAAGTAAGGCGTCAGAAATGGCGCCTTATTTGTATATTGAATATTGACAAGAATTTAAAAAATAAATAAAAATTTTGCCACAAATTAAAAGGGAAAAATAATGGCAAGCAAACGAGATTATTACGAAGTATTAGGAATTGATAAAAGCGCTGATTCAGAAACTATAAAAAAAGCGTACAGAAAATTGGCTCTAAAATATCATCCAGACAGAAATCCTGGCGATAAAGAAGCGGAAGAAAAATTCAAAGAAGCCACAGAAGCGTACGATGTTTTAAGTGATGATAAAAAACGTCCTCTCTACGATCAATATGGATTTGCTGGACTTGAAGGAATGGGTTCTGAAGGTGGAGCCGGTTACAGCCACGCTTTTCATGATTTTAGCGACATTTTTGGTGGAGCAGGTGGCGGATTTAGCGATATTTTTGAAAATATTTTTGGTGGCGGATTTGGCTCAAGTTCTCGTTCTTCACGAAACGATACAAACGGAGCAAGTTTAAGATACGAACTTGATCTTGACTTTAAAGAAGCAGTTTACGGTTGCAAAAAAGAAATTTCTTTCCGTCACGAAGAAGAATGTCCTGAATGTAACGGAACAGGTTGTGCTCCTGGCGGAAAACGTCAAACTTGTTCAACTTGTCAAGGTCGAGGACAAATTCATAGATCTTCTGGATTTTTTCAAGTTTCTCAAACGTGTCCAACTTGCGGAGGCAGAGGTTCTGTAATCGACAGACCATGTACTTATTGTCACGGAACTGGACTTGCTACAAAACATAAGGCAGTTACTGTTACAATTCCAGCGGGCGTTGATTCTGGAAAGCGAATTACAATTCCACGAATGGGAAATGCTGGAACAAATGGCGGTTCTCCAGGCGATTTAATTATCTTAATAAATGTAAAACCTGACAGATATTTTGAGCGTTCTAATTCTGATCTTTATTGTGCAGTTCCAATTTCTGTTTCTCAAGCGATTTTGGGTGCTGACATAAACATAAAAACATTAGACGACCGTATAATTACAATAAAAGTTCCGTCTTGCACAACAAATGGGAAACTTTTGCGGATTAGAGATGAAGGTGTTCCGTCTTCAAATGGAAGAAAAGGCGATTTATATGTAAAAATTATTGTAAATCTTCCTACAAAAATAAGCCGAGATCAACAACGTCTTATGCAAGAATATGCGGCTCTTGAGCGACCTTCCACAAATCCAAGTATGGTTCCGCTCGAAAGTTTAGGTTCTATGTAAAACTAAGACATAGCGGTCATTGAGGCTTGGTTGCTGAGCAATGTCGAAGCACTCGAAACCACCACTTGACCGCCACTTCTCGCAGAAAACCGCCCGTTCTCGTCGCAAAAGTGCCAGTCCGCAAACAAAACCGCCAGTTCTCGCCGCAAACTGCCAGTCAAAAAAAATCAGCGACAATCCAAAAAAATCTTAAAAAATCCTTAAAAATAAAAATATTCAAATTATAACGAAAATTTGCCGAAAATATGATATACTAGGGCATCTCGAAAAATTTACTTTTTGCTGTATTTGAACAACGTCAAAACCATAATTAACTGTTGTTTTGATTTTGCTAATAAGTACATTTCGAGAAGCCTGCGAGTTTCAAGTCTTGAAATTACAAGCCTTAAAACGTCGCTTTTCCAAAGTTACCTCTAAAAAACTGAAGTTTCTAGAGGTTCCATATAAATATTATTATTTGAGGTAATTATGCTATGTATAAAACAAAACGAAGACTTCTTTTTACCACTTTTAATGTTGTTATACTAATCGCGCTAGTTGCAATTACTTATTTTTCCATGCCTTCAATAAAAGAAAGTTCTCCAAAATTTGTAGCATTTTCTTGGATTTTTGCCGCTTTAGTTTATTTTTCGCTAGTGATTTTGTCTTACGTTGCAATGAATTTTTTAGAAAGTAAAATTCGAGAAGATTCTTTTGAAAAAAACGAAACTGAAATTCTTTCAACTTTTATTTCAGATTTAAGATTTTGCTATTCACTTGATGATTTTTATGAACTTTTGTCTAAAGATTTGGAAATTCGAGGCGACTGCGGAATTATTTTTGTAAATCGTTTAAATAATTATGTTTTATACAATTCACCAAACAAAGTTACATCTTCAAACGAAGTTACTCAACTTTTTGAAATGAATTATCCAGTTGACTGGAAAGACGGATTTTATCTTATTGGCGAAAATTTTGGTATTGTTTCAAAAATCAAACAAGCACGAGGATTTTTTCTAGTAAATCAAAATCATCATCTTTATGTTTTATGTCGATACACAAGACTTTTTGATTCTGAAATTTTCCCAATGCTTTACGAAGAATATTCAAGATTTCTTTCAAGAGCACAAACCATTTCTGACTTGTCAGAAATTTCTTCACTTTCAAAACAATGGGATCAGTTGGCAGAAACTCAAAAATCATTCTTGCCTCAAGTTATGCCAAATATTCAAAAACTTAGCATTTCTGCGTATTTTAGACCTTTAGTTAATGTTTCTGGTGACTATTACACAGTTCTTCCAATCAGCGAAACCAAAACGCTTCTTATGCTTGGTGATGTTTCTGGAAAAGGACTTGCCGCCGCTTTAGTTATGGGTTTGGTTATGAACACTGTAAAAATTTTTGAAGACAAAGATAATCTTCCAAATATGATTCGTGCTCTCGACAAAGCAATCAAAGGAATGAAACTTCAAGATAAATATACAGTTGTTTTTATTGGAATTGTTGACACAGAGAAAATGACAATTCGCTACATAAATGCTTCTATGTCTGATCCGCTCGTAATTACAAAATCTCCAGACGGTTACAGAATAAAACCTTTGTCATCAAACTGTTCGCTCGTTGGAATTATTGATTTGGACGACATTCAAGTTGCAGAACAAAAACTTTTCCGTGGCGACGTAATTCTTATGGCATCAGACGGCGTTTCTGAAGTTATGGATGAAAATGGCGTTGAACTCGGAACAACTAAACTTTATCAAGACACAATTAAATCTAGTGCAGCAAAATCTCCAAAAGATTTTATAAATGATGTAGTTAACCTTGTATTTTCTTACAACAAGGGTAAAAAACTTCGCGATGATCTTACAATGTTGGTTGCTAAGGTTGAGGGGTAAAATATGATTTTTGTTATACTAAATGTTATTGCTTTTGTTGTAATGCTAGTTCTTTCCTTGTCTATAGATAAATCAAATAAATTTAATAAAAATACTGCCGCCTTAGTAAATATGATCTTGTTTCTAGCGTCAATTTTTTTAATTATGGCAGCGTCAGTTGCGTTATGTTTATGGGGACCTTTTCAAATTTCTTTACTTGTAGGACGTTTGGTTTATACGCTTACGGCTTGGTTTTCTTTAGCAATGTGCGTTTATGCTTTAATTTATCCTCATCAAAAAAAACATATCAGCGTAAAAATTTTTCAATGGCTTTTTTCAGCATTTGCATTTTATTTGATGTTTGTTCAGCGTCGCGGATTTTATGGAATGCAAGCAGACAGAACAGGATTTCTTGATATAAAATCTGGCGAAGTTTTTAACAAAGCATTTATAAACTTTACTTCAATGACTTGGTTTGATTTTTACAAGCAAGTTTTCTTCTTTATAATTCCATTTTTTGCGTTTATTATGATTCTTGTTCGTGCAGAAAATGAAAAGAATCGGCTTTCAAAACAAGCACATCTTTTAAATGCTCTCGGAATGATTTGCACTTGGTTAGTTTTGCTTTTTATAGAATTTTCAACTCAAGTTCAATCAATGATGCAAACTCTTATTCCTATTGCGTTTATTCCAGAAGTTTTGCTTTTTGTAAAATCAAATGAAACTGAAGACGTTTGGGATTTTAGTTTGATTGGAAGAACAAGTTCAAGAATAATGCTTAACGACATTTTCCCAGCGGCAGTTTTAGGTTTTATTTTTTCGCTGATTTATCCAGTTTTTATAAAATTGCCCGCTCTTACAGTTTTAATTTATTCTGCAAGTGCCACAGTTATTGCAGTAATTTGGATGTTAATGGGAAAACTTTTTTCTAAGCACGGATTTTTAAAAGATAGTCGCTACGCTCCACGTTTAGAAAAAGAACTTGCTGAATTAAGTTACGAAGAATCTCCGATTGAAATCACAAATAAAGTTTTTAATCTTTTTAAGACAAATGTTGACGTAAGTTCCATGAAAATTATGATTGATTCAGGAAACAACAACTTTGAAACAATTTATTCATCAAATTCAGAAAGTCTTATTTGCAAACTTGACAACGAAATTTTTGATACTTTACTAAATATGAAACATACTGTTGTGTTTAGAGAATTTGTAAATCGAAATACATCAATAATTCCAATCAAAACTCAACTTTTAAAATTTCTTGATGATTCAAATTCTGACGCATTTATTATTTTGAATGAAGGTCGGCAAATTATCGGCTTAATTTGTTTAGGAAAGAAAACTACGCAAAATTCTTTTACTGAATATGATTACAACGCGTTTAATCGAATTTACTCAAACCTTTTTGTAATTGCATATTACGTAAAAAATATTATGAATGAAGATGTTGTTGGAACTGTAAACCGCGAAATTCGTATGTCTGGGCAAATCATCACATCAATTCAGGAAAATATGGATAAAATCAAAAATCCAAAAGTTGACGCAGGTTACGCAATGATTCCAGCGCATAATATTGGCGGTGAATTTGTTGATATGATTCGTCTTACTGACACGCGTTATATGCTGATTGTGGGAGCGCTTAACGGAAAAGGAATTGCCGCTTCTATGAGCATGGTCATTTTAAAATCGATTATTCGAACATTTTTGGCTGAAACAAAAGATTTTAAGATGCTCGTAGAAAAAGTGAACGTTTTTATTCGCGAAAGTTTGCCAAAGGGAACATTTTTTGCCGGAACTTTTACCTTGTTGGATTTTACAAGCGACACTTTGTATTACATCAACTGCGGAACTCCAGCACTTTTCCTTTACACGCGAGCCTACAATAACGTAATTGAAATTCAAGGCGAAGGTCATATTTTAGGATTTGTAAAAGATATTGGTCCTTACATTAAAGTAAAAAAAGTAAAACTTGCGCCAGGCGATATTGTTTTGTCTTGTACAGACGGACTTATTGAAACAAAATCTTTGCGTGGAGAAGAATTTGGTCGCTCAAGAATTCAAAATGCGATTTTGGAAAATTTAACTTATCCTGCACAAAAAATGGCTCAGTTTACTTATGACGCTCTTGCAAATTTCACTTCAAAAGAAATTGAAGATGATATTACAATTCTTTTCCTTAAATATTTGGGAGAAAAATAATGGATCAGTTGACGATTGTAGAAAAAATTGGTGCAAATTATATGCTTTACGAAATGTCTGGAGCCGCAAACGCTTATACAATTGCAGAAATTCAAGAAAAAATTTCTACTTATATTGCAGATTCAAACGTTGTTCTTGATATGTCTGGCGTAATTCAGTTAGATTCTTCTGGCGTTGGAATGATTTTAGCGGGACATAATGATGGCGAAAAATTCGGAACAAAACTTTTTATTATGAATCCTTCAGAAGAAACTCGCCGTGCTCTTAACAAAACTGGATTTTTGGATATATTTAATATAATCCATTCAGTTACAGAGGTTGCAAATGACTCGTAAGTTTATAAATTCTTTGCTGATTTTAACTTTAGTTTTTGCTTTTTCAAGTTGTGCAAAGGCAAACGAAAATGAAAATCTTTCGGAAAATAATTTAAAATCTTCAACTTTGTCTTCTCAAGTTCAAAAAAATCTGCAAGAAGAAAATCAACAAAACGCTAAATTAAAGAAATTTGATTTAGTTTATTCGCAAATGAGCATAAATTTTCAAAAAGAAGTAAAAATCCCTAACGAAAAAAAATTAGAATTTCTTAGTGATATAGAAAATTTATTTGTTCAAGAAAAAAATATTTTAGATGAGTTTTCGAGCGATGACTTAAGTTTGTATTATTTGATTGATAAAACGCACAATGTTTCAAGCGAATATGAACCTAAAAATCTGCAACATCTTTCAAGCAACGAATATTACGCTGTGAATAAAAATAATTTGAGTTTGCGCCCGGAAGCAAACGCTGCACTTTTTGAACTTGCACAAGCGGCAACTGCTGACGGAATTCATTTAACTGTTAGTTCAACTTATCGTTCTTATGAATATCAAAAAAATCTTTTTAATTATTGGGTTAGTGTTGACGGACTAAAAGAAGCTGAACGCGAAAGTGCTCGGCCTGGAACAAGTCAGCATCAGTTGGGACTCGCGCTCGATTTTGCGCCTGTTGATGACGCTTTTGACAAAACGCCAGAAGGTGAGTGGGTTTATAAAAACGCTGCAAAGTATGGTTGGAGTTTATCTTTTCCGCAAGGTTATGAAGAAATTACAGGTTATCGCTGGGAATGTTGGCATTTTAGATTTATTGGAAAGTTTGCTTGCCAAATGCAAAAAAAATGGTTTTGTGATGTTCAGCAATATATGATTGAATTTTTGGACGCTTGGAATAAAGTTTCAGTTGAATCTTAAAAGAAAATTGCTACTGATGTTGTCATTCTGAGCAGAGCGAAGAATCTGTGTATGCTTAAATTCGAAAACTTCAGTTGAATAAAAATCATTCTGGCTTTATGCCAAATTCTTCTGTTCGCTGATGAAAAGCGGAATTTTTGGGTTCAATGTGAATCATAACTGTAAGCGATTCTGGAATTTCTTTTCGGATTGCTTCTTCCACTTGTTCGCTTAGTTCGTGAGCTTCAAAAATTGTTATAAAAGGATCAACTTCAATATCTAAATCAATGTCAAAATGAGATGCAATTTTTCTGATTCTTGCTCCGTGCGGATTTGAAACTTTAGGAACTGTTTTTACTGCCTTAAAAAGTTTGTTGTAAAGTTCAAAATCTTTATTTCCGTCCATAAGTTCAGTATTTTGTTCAATAAAAATTTTTATAGCATTTTTTATAACCCAAAGTCCAACTAAAAACGCAATAATTGGATCTAAAATCGGCAATTTAAAAATCAGCGAAAAACTTAAACCTGCTAAAATTCCGCAAGACATTATAATGTCGTTTTTCATATTTTGAGCATTTGCTTTTATAATTTGACTTTTTGATTTTTTTGCGACTAAAATCTGCGAAATGTAAAGCAAAATCTTTCCTACAATCGAAATAATGGCAGCACTTAAAGCCAAAAGTGAAAGCTCTTGATTAAAACTTTGCGTAAAAATTTTTTTTGATGAAGAAATGCAAAGTTCCAATCCCGCTGTAAAAATTATAAAAGATAAAATCATTGTTGCGACAGTTTCTGCTCGCTCGTGTCCCCAAGGATGCGTTTTGTCGCTTGGCTTTGAAATTATTTTGCTTATAAAAATTGTGATTAGTGCGATTAAAACGTCAGTTGAAGAATCAATTCCGTCGCCAATAACTGCCATAGAAGATGCAAAAAATCCTAAACTGATTTTTGTTGCGGCGAGAATTAAATTTCCAAAAAGTGCAATAAATCCTGCGAGTTTTATATATTTTGATTTCTTGTCTGTTTCCATATTTTTAATATAATGCAAGATTTAAAGTTAGAAGAAGTCAATAATAGTTGTCTTTTGCTAATGAAATGAGTTTTATAAAACAAGAAAAAAATGCACTTCCCACTTCCAGCGACCTTTGGGTCGGTTAAACCTCGCTTCCGTGCATTTTTTTTCTTGTTTAGGCAATTTCTTTGTTATAAATTTTTACTTTGCGACGATATTTACAAGTTTGTCTTTTACAACAATAATTTTTGCAATTTTTTTTTCTTGAGTAAATTTTTTGTAGCCAGCGGTTTGAGATGCAAGTTTTTTTAATGTTTCATCATCAGTTCCTGCATTTGCTTCAAATTTGTCGCGAAGTTTTCCGTTTATCATTACAACAATTTGCTTTTTATCTTCTACACAGAATTCTTCGCTAAATTTTGGCCAAGATTCGTAAGCAATAGTTTGTTCGTGTCCAAGTTTTTGCCATAATTCTTCGGCAAGATGTGGAGCGTAAGGCGAAATAAGTTTTACAAATCCTTCCCACATTTCTTTTGGCAAAGTTTGAAGTTTTGAACATTCATTTATAAAAATCATCATTTGGCTGATTGCTGTGTTAAAATCAAGATTTTGCGTGTCTTTTGTAACTTTTGCAACGGTTTTTGCGTAAGTTTTGCGTAAATCAATCAAAGTTTTGTCTTCGAGTTTGCCCGTAATATCAATATCAGAAAGTGGCTTTTGCGAAACATTCCAAACTTTTTCAAGAAAACGGTTAATTCCAATAAGTCCTTGCGTATTCCATGGTTTTGAAACTGTAAGCGGCCCCATAAACATTTCGTACATTCTAACAGAATCTGCTCCGTAGTTTTGAATCATTTCGTCAGGATTTACAACGTTTTTTAAAGATTTAGACATTTTTGCAATAACTTTTTCAAGTTCTTCGCCATCATCTTTTGCGTAATATTTTCCATTTTTTTCTTCAACAGCATCAACCGCAACTAAAGATTTTGATTTTCGCTGAAATGCAAAAGACGTAATCATTCCTTGATTTATAAGACGTTTAAAAGGTTCTTTTGTGCTTACAAGTCCTAAATCGTACAAAACCTTGTGCCAAAATCTTGCATAAAGAAGATGCAAAACCGCATGTTCTGATCCGCCAACATATAAATCAACTGGCATCCAATATTTTTCTTTTTCTGATGAACAAAATTCTTTGCTGTTTTTTGGATCCAAATATCGCAAATAATACCAACAACTTCCTGCCCATTGTGGCATTGTGTTTGTTTCGCGTTTAGCATTTGCACCACATTTTGGACATTTGCAGTTTACCCAAGAATCAATTCCCGCGAGCGGACTTTCGCCAGTTCCGGTTGGCTGATAAGTTTTTACGTTTGGAAGTTCAAGCGGCAATTCTTCTTCTGGAACAGGAACAGTTCCGCAGTTTTGACAGTGAATTAAAGGAATTGGTTCGCCCCAATATCGCTGACGACTAAAAACCCAATCTCGAAGTTTATAATTTACTGCTTTTTTGCCGATTTTGTTTTCTTCAAGAAAGTCGAGCATTTTTTTGATTGCATCATTTTTGTTAAGTCCGTCTAAAAATCCAGAATTTACGTGAATTCCATCTTCTGTCCAAGCTTGAGTTTGAACATCAACATTCGATTTTAAAACTTCGACTATAGGAAGATTGAATTTTTTTGCAAATTCCCAGTCGCGTGTGTCGTGAGCAGGAACTGCCATAATTGCTCCAGTTCCGTAAGAAATTAAAACGTAATCAGCAATCCAAATTGGAATTAATTTTTTATTCACAGGATTTATTGCATAACTTCCAGAAAAAACGCCGGTTTTATCTTTTGCAAGATCGGTTCGCTCTAAATCTGATTTTTTTGCCGCTTGCTCTTGATATTTTTTTACAGCGTCTTTTTGTTCAGCAGTTGTGATTTTTTCAATAAGCGGATGTTCTGGCGAAACAACCATATAAGTTGCACCAAACAAAGTATCGCATCTCGTTGTGTAAACTTTTAATTTTTGTTCTGTAGGATTTCCGTCTTTGTCGGCAACTGTAAAATCAACTTCCGCACCTTCAGAACGTCCAATCCAGTTTCGTTGCATAAGTTTTACGCTTTCTGGCCAATCCAAATCATCAAGATCTTCAAGAAGCCTATCTGCGTAAGCGGTAATTTTTAAAATCCACTGGCGAATTACTTTGTGAGTTACTTGAGTTCCGCATCTTTCACAATGACCTTCTTTAACTTCTTCGTTTGCAAGTCCGGTTAAGCAAGAAGGACACCAGTTAATTGGAGTTTGTGCTTCGTAAGCCAAGCCTTTTTTGTAAAGTTGCAAGAAAATCCACTGAGTCCATTTGTAATAATCTGGCGTACAAGTCCGAATTTCTCTGTCCCAATCGTAACTAAAACCTAAAGCTTTAATTTGCTGAGTAAAATGTTCAATATTTTTAAATGTTGTTGTTGCAGGATGCGTTCCAGTTTTTATAGCGTAATTTTCGGCTGGAAGACCAAACGCGTCGTAGCCCATTGGATGAAGAACATTATAACCATTCATTCTTAAATAGCGACACCAAATGTCAGTTGCTGTGTAGCCTTCTGGATGACCTACGTGAAGTCCGGCTCCGCTTGGATAAGGAAACATATCAAGAACGTACATTCTCTTTTCTTTTGGTACATCAGGATTTTCAAAAGTTTTAAAAGTTTTGTGTGTTTCCCAATAATTTTGCCATTTTGGCTCAATGTTCTTAAATGGATAACTCATAAATATATCTCTCCTAAAAAAATGTTTTTGTTTCTGAAAAAAATTGTGGCAAAATTATTGGGCTAATGTTTTGCGACAAGGAGGTCGCTATTACCGCTTAACACAAAAGATGCCGTGAGTTTTATGCAACGCAGAAAACTCAAAATTTATAAAAATTACAAGGATGTAATTTTTATAAAGGCCATTTTGGCTCAATGTTCTTAAATGTATAACTCA
>CAZLXK010000050.1:0-12787 GCA_964563305.1 uncultured Treponema sp. | reverse complement strand
TTTTAAAACTTCTTCCGGTAAACAAGAAGGACCAGCACTAAAATTGTAAACGCGACTCATAAAAATCTCCTTATTTTATATTATTTTTTATTTCACAATTTTTGATTCAAGAATTTTCAGTTGATTTTTCTGATTTTTTGATTCACAGATGATTTTTTGCGACAAAACCGTCAATTTCCTCACAAGCAACCGCAAGTTTCTCCACAAAACCGCAAGTTCCTTCGCGAAACCGCAAGTCTCGCGACAAAACCGTCAGTTTCCTCACAAAACCGCCGCCTTCGCAACATCAGCGACGCCTCACAAACATCAGCGGGATCTTTGCAACATCAGCGACACTCGTCAAAATCCTCAACTTCAGCGAAAATCCTCGCCGAAAACAAAAATTCCACAACTCTGAAAAAAATCTCTGTGCTAAGTTGCCAAACCGCACGCTCCGTCACATCAGCGTAAATTAGAAAACATCAGCGACGCCAGCACATAAAGTTTCAAGTGCCGTAAGCAGCGAAACATTTTCAACTTTAACATTTTTCGGAACCGTCAAAACGCATTGCGTATAATTTACAATTCCTTTAATTCCACAATCGCACAAAACATTAGTCAGCGATTGAGCTTCATCTTGATTCACAGTCAAAATTGCATAACGAATTTTCTCTTCGCCAATAATTTCAGAAAGTTTAGTTGTTGGATGAAGCGGAAAAATCGAACGTAAAACTTCAGTTCTGTTCACATTTGAATCAAAACCAGCCACAATATCGAAAGGAGAATTATCAAGTTCCGTGCTATTTAAAAGTGACTGACCAGTTCTTCCAAGTCCCACAATGCAACATTTCTGATTTTTAGTCGCAAGATTCAACGTAAGTTCAAGTTTTAATTTTAATTCGTCAACCTTATAACCGTTGCTCGCCCCGCAAATAATTCCCAAAAGTGAAATATCTCGTCTAACAACCGCCGCCGACCAACCAGTCAAAGCTTCAATTTTTTGGGAAGTAATTGTTTTTCCGTCAAAAGTTGAAAGAAGTCTGTTCAATAAAACCAATCGCCTTTTTGTGTTTTCTGGAATAGACATTTTCGCCACCTTTTATTGTGAAAAAAATCACGAAATTTTCCCTTAAATTAGGCACATTTTAAAAAAGATTTTCCGCTTAGTCTATGAAATTTTTATTTGTTAAAGAAAAATCCGCAAAATTTTTTTGAAATTCTTGTAAAAATCGGCTTTTTGTGAGTTTTATCACAATATTTTCTTATTTTTCTTTTGGAGCGAGTTTTGTTATTTGCATTATAATCGGTGATTGAGCCTGTCAAAACCAAAACTTCGACAGTAAGCCGCATTATAAACCGCCGCTTCTTGCAGTTTTATGCATCTTCTGTGCAAAGATTTCGCCCCAAACAAAACCCGTGTTCCACACTTCCGCTCACGCTTCATTCTCTGCAAAAAAAATGCCCGGTGGTTGAGGTTCTCGAAACCACTGTGTGATGAGGCAATTACTTTGTAACTAATAAAACATAACTGCCATTTTTGCAGAGAACGCCGTTGGCGGTGTTCCATACGGGGCTAAGTCGTTTAAATTTTTGCTTCCTTCGCCAAGTAGCCCGCCACTTTTACGTTAGAAAATATTTTCTAAAAAAGAAGATGCAAAAAAAACGCAAGATCACGAAAAAAATCCTCGCGAATTATACATTTTTGATTTTTCAAGGAAGATATATAAGTGAGTGCGGAAGCCGTTTTTCAAATTATGGTTCTTGCCGAAAGTACATTTTTCATTGATTACAAAAAAATATTTGGAGAAAATTCGTGAAACATAAAAATTTAATCATTTTTGGCTTAGTTTTATGCAATTTATTTTTTACTTTAACTTGCCAAAACTCAAATCTGTCAATTACAGAAACTTCACAAAATTCTATAAAATCGGAAAATCCACAGTCAAAAAATCCGCACACACAAAATTTTGATTTAAAAAAATCTGAATTTTCAGAAAAATCTACAAAATCTACAAAATCAGAAAAATTAAGAATTACAAACTGGAATTTGGAAACTTTTTTTGACAGCACAAATGACGGTTCAGAATACTCTGAGTTTGTAAAAAGCAAAACTTGGGGCAAAGAAATGTATTCTGCTCGTTTGGAACGCTTGGCTCAAGTAATAAAAGAAATCGACAGCGACGTTTATGTTATGGAAGAAATTGAAAACGAAAATATTTTGCACGACATAAGCAACTTTCTTGCAGGCGAGTGGAATTTTAAAAAGAATTTTAAGTACGCTTGTTTTGCAAAAGACAAGGGAAGTTCTATTGGTTGTGCAGTTATTTCTCGATATCCTCTAAAAAATATGAGCGTTCATTCGCTGAACATCGAAAAATCAAATCTAAAACTTCCTTCAATGCGTCCGTTGATTCAAGTAAGTGTAATTAAAGGCGAAAAAGAATTAGTTTTGCTTGTAAATCATTGGAAAAGT
The DNA here is from genome assembly GCA_964563305.1 of uncultured Treponema sp. Taxonomy (GTDB): domain Bacteria; phylum Spirochaetota; class Spirochaetia; order Treponematales; family Treponemataceae; genus Treponema_D. Next base: position 10,335 of record CAZLXK010000050.1, on the reverse strand, counting down.
ATGAGTGGCGGCGAAGAAATTACAGAAAAATGGCGAAATGCTCAAGAAATTGTACTCGCGTCTCGCCTTGAAGATTTGTGTAAAAAAGAAAAAGCATTTCTTGCACTTGGCGATTTTAACCGCGATATTTTGAAATTTAAAAAATCCACTTGGACTTCTTCTGGGCAAAAAATTTTAATTCGTAAAGGACAAAATTTTACTTTTAATGATGAAGGAATTGAAGTTTTGTCTGCTTGGTTTGAAACTGAAGATTTTTTGCAAGAACCTGGCAGTTATAATTTTAAGGGCGTTTGGAGCCGAATTGACAATATGTTTTTTGGAGGAACTGCAAGTTTTGAAGATTTTTGTGTTGAAACTTCTGGCGAATGGTACGATTCTGAAAATGACAAGCCAAATGCTTATTCACTTTGGAATGGAAAAGGTTTTAGCGATCATCTTCCAATTACAGCAACCGCAATTTTTTAAAACAAACTGCTAATTTCTTGTAGTAAAGTTGCCAAGTTTTTGCAAAAAACCGACATTTTGCTAGCAAAACCGCAAAATCCGCAAGTTGCCACAGAAAAGTTAGACTGTTTCAATAGTAAAGTTGTAATAAAAAATAAAACCGCCTATCGTGGTTCGACTTCGCCGGATGAAATTTCGTTGCGAGTTCACTAAGCACGAGCAAAAATCACTTTTGAACAATATACAAATATTCTTTTGTATGAATTGCTCGACTAGATAAATTTCTACTTGCTCGGTAAGCGTTGTAATTTGACTCTAAAATTTTTACTTTTCCAACGCTTTCTAAAATAGAAATCATTTTGTCTTCGCTAATAAAACCTTCGTTATTAAACGAAATTAAAAGATATTTTGCCTTTAAGTTTTCAATTAATTCCTTAAAAGATTCGCTTGCAATTTTGCGTTTATTATAATTGCTTCGATTCCAATCTTTAGGAATTCCAGAAACTTGGCTAATATTTTGTGTGTTTGGACATTTATAATCCGCAATAAGATTCAGCATAAAATAATTTGAACCATAAGGATGTTGATTGTAAGGCGGATCAATATATGCAAGATTGACTTTTGGAGCGTTTTTTTGTTTTACAAGAATATTTGCATCACTTTGGAAAACTGTAAAATCACTTTTGTAAGAACTAAAAAATGGTAAAGATAAATTTATATGCCCTTGAATTCTATTTAAAGCGTTAGAAGCATTGCCGCCAAATTTTCCAATTCCAGTTTTGCTGTTTTTGTAAAATCCCTTAAAAACTCCGCCAGTATTTGCGTGAATAGAACATTCTGAAAGCAATGGAGCAATAAAAAATTTTTGCAAATTTTGAGGAATCATTTCTGAAATTAGTTGGCGAACACAATCTATGTAGCAAGCATTGTAAGGCGTATAAAAGCAACGCTCACCTTTTTGAATATTATTCAAATCTTTTGGAGCATAATATTCAGAAATAAAACCTGGAATTTTTGTAAAAGCAGTTTCGCTAGAATTTAAGTAAGTCTTCATTTTGCTTTTACACGTTTTTATAAGTTTTTCGTGCAATTCACTAAGCTCATCAAAATTTATATCTTTTTGATTTGTCAAATAACAATTGCTAATTATTGAAGCATAATTTTCCATGTCATTTGCGTATTGATGCGAAGAATATTTTTTTAGAAAGCGTGAAACAACGCCACTTCCGCTAAAAACATCAAAAGTTGTAAGGCGAGTTTTACCTAAATCTTGTTGAACAAACTCAATTCCTTCTTGAATAAAATTCAAAAGCGACCGTTTATTTCCAATGTACGAGATTAATTGTTCCGTAAGATAATTTTGATTTTCTGTCATTTTGAAATTTTAGAATTTATAAATTGCCCAAACTGATAGAATTTTATTTTGTGCCAAATATTTTAAGCTTTGCACAATTTTTTCAGAACTAGAAAAATCTAAGGTTTCGCCACTTGCGTCATTTTCTGTGTTAAATTCAAGAGAACATTCATTATTGATAGAAAATTTTTTTATGCTATCTTGAATTTGCTCGCAATACGAAAGATAAGTTTCAAATTCTTTTAAGGAATCTTCTGGAGCATTTTCGTTGTATGTAAAAATTTTTGTTCCGTCGTAATTTTCGATTGTTGATTTTAATGCCATTTCTGCTCTTAAAGCGGCGGTTGTTTGCGGACAGTTGTCGTTTAAAATTATTGTCCACATTTTTTTAGGAATTGATTTTTGCGGATTTTCTGATTTTGATTTAGAATTATTACTCGATTTAGAAGTGTTTTCTAAAGTTTGAGAGTTTTGTGTTTGCAAGGTAGAATTTGAAGCACAAGAAATTGCAAAGATTAAAGAAAATATAAAAATAAAAAGCGTTAATTTTTTTTTCATCAAAGTAAATCCTTATTAAATGATGTTGAAATTTAAATTTCCGTCATTCCGAATGGTTACTGAGATTGTCGAAGTATAGTTCGGAATCTGTAAAATAAGAAACTGTTAAAAAAACCGAATTTGCTAAGTTTTTAGTATTTTTTAACTAATAAAAAAATTATAACAGTTTTGAATTTACTGAACAAGAAGAAAATTTTTGCCTTTTATTAAAAATTCAAAAATGTACTTTCGGCAAGAATCCCGAATTGAAAAACAATCTGCACAAACGAACGAAGTAAGTACGGAAGCCGTTTTTCAAATAAGTGTTTTCGCTAGAAGTACATTTTTGTTTTTTGTGAATTTTTATCAAACAAAAAAACTGGCAGTTTAATTTGTAAACCGCCAGTTTTTTATTAAATTTGCAAATCAAAAATCAAAAATTATTTTTTCATTTCGTTAACTTTTTTAAGTCGCTCAAGTGCTTTCTTTTCAACTTCTTCTTTATTTGCCTTAAGTTTTTCTGTTACAGTTTCCATATTGTTTACCATATAAAGAGGTTGCAATGTTGCATCAAGACAGTCACGCCACAAAGAACTTTCTGGGTCAACAACATTTCGAGAAAGTGTCGCCATTGAAATTGGAATGTGAACATATTTGTCGTGAACCAAACCAATTACAAGTTTAGTTTTGCCAGCCATTGCCGCGTGAACAGCGTTATTTCCTAAACGTTCGCAGTAAATTGAATCGTTTGCGGTTGTAACTGCCGCTCTAACTTCATAACTTGGATCAATATATTTTAAGTTAATATGAATTTTCTTTTCTTCAAAATATTGAGTGATTTTATCTTTTAAGAAAACACCAATATCAGCGAGTTTTTTATTTCCAGAAGCGTCGGTTGCTCCAGTTGATTCAAGCAAATCTTGTCCCGCACCTTCTGCAACAACAATAACTGCGTGTCCTCTGTGTTCAAGACGTTCTTCAAGATGATGCAAAAATCCGTTTGGTCCGTCTAAATCAAAAGGAACTTCTGGAATAAGACAGAAATTTGTTTCGTGACTTGCCAAAGCGGTTGCAGTTGCAATAAATCCAGATTCGCGTCCCATCAACTTAACAAGACCAATTCCTCCAATTTGAGATTGAGCTTCCATATGAACAGAATTTACTGCGATTGTTGCTTGCTGAACTGCAGTTTCAAAACCAAACGAGCGATCAATAAACTGCAAATCATTATCAACAGTTTTTGGAATGCCAACAACAGCGATTTTTAGTCCACGCTTTTCAATTTCGTTTCCAATATCAAGAGCACCACGCTGAGTTCCGTCGCCACCAATAATAAACATTACGTTTATTCCAAGACGTTCGATTGAATCAACAATTTCGCTAACTCTGTTTCCGCCACCACGACTTGTGCCTAAAAAAGTTCCGCCAATTCTGTGGATAGAATCTACATTTTGAGGATTTAAATCGATTGGTTCAAAACCTTCATCTGCAAAAAATCCTTTGTAACCAAATTGAATTCCTTTTATTCTTCTAACGCCATAGCGATTCCACAAACAACGAACAACTGCTCGAATAACATCATTTAGTCCCGGACAAAGTCCTCCGCAAGTACAAATTCCCGCAGTTACGTGAGCCGGATTAAAATAAATGTATTCACGCGGACCAGCTTTTTCCAAGTAAGTTGCTTTTGGATCAGTTTCTTCATCATCTTTATTGAAAACGTTTACTTTATTGCGAACGAAAGATGTGTCTTTTACATAACTTGCACGAAAATCACCATGCTCAATAGAAAGTTCGATTGGCGATTTAATCTTACATTCTCCAAGTGTATCAACTGTAAAATCGTATTTGATTTGGCTCATAAATTACCTCAAAAATATGTCTAGCATTAATTAATGCTTACTTTAGATTAACTTTTAGATTTCAAAAATTCAATATAATTATTAACTTTTCTTGATAGAAAAAACAAAAACTTCTGATTTTAGCAATGTTTTAGGATTTTTTTTTGTTGGTGAGTTTATTGAATCATTGGAGCACGTTTTTTTATTACAGCGAAACTTTGATTAAACAAGAACGTGACTTAAAACATAACCCGCTTTTCGCGACTACGCTTTCGCTTCGGTGCTTTGCACTTGCTTTCAGCAATCGCTACAATCGGGGCTAAGTCTTCTGCGAGGGCGGCGGCAAAGCCGCCGCCCTTTTACTAAGAAGATGCTCGCTGTGGAAGAAGATTAGCAACATCGTGTTGATTACGAGAATGTGCAACCTTCGGTTGCTTGCGAGGTTTTATGCAAAACCTCGTCACACTTTTATAAATAAGACTTTACTTCTTAGGGAAAACGACATCCTTGTCGTCAAATTTTTATAAAACAGAGTGCTCTTAAAATAAAGCCTAGCCCCGATCATAAGGGCGCGACGAAAGGAGCGTTCTCTGCAAAAATCGCACTTAGTCTTGCAAACAGAAAGTTTGATTTTTGTACTGACATATTCTAAATCTAGTTCAGAATGACAGAAATTTGCAGAGAATGGAGGCGATGAGCCGAAACCCTGACGAGCGGGTTTTGTTTTAGGTCAAAAAGTTTTTTTCAAAAAGTGTCGCTCGAACAAAAAAATATGCTCCAGAATAAAAAAATTGGCGTTAAAAACTTTCTCTATTATATTTAAAATCACTTAGATTTGATATTTTGGCTTAAATTTTGGCTTTAAAATTCAGTCAGTTTAACCTAAAATGAAAAAGTAAAAATTTGTGGCATAAAATTGTCGCGAAAAGTGGCAGTTTGCTAAAAAAACTTAACGGAGAAAATCAAAATGAAAATTCAAAAATCAATTCAAAGCAAAGTAAAACATCTTATGCTAAGCGTCGCCACTGCTTTTGTGGCAATTAGTTTTACAAGTTGCGGATACAATGGACTTGTGGAAAAGCGTGAAGAATGTGTAAGTCAGTGGGCAAATGTGGAAAGTCAATATCAACGTCGTAGCGATTTAATTCCAAATCTTGTGGCAACCGTAAAAGGTTACGCGACTCACGAACAGTCAGTTTATTCTGATATTGCATCTTCGAGAGCAAAACTTGGTTCAACAACAATAAATATTAGTGCCGAAGAAATTACAAGTGATGAAGAAAAATTGTCGGCTTATCAAGCGGCACAAAGTGAATTAAGTTCTAATCTTTCGCGTTTACTTGCAATCACAGAAAATTATCCTGAACTTAAAGCGAATGAAAATTTTTTGGATTTACAAAGTCAACTTGAAGGAATTGAAAACAGAATTGCAACTGAGCGGAAAAGATACAACGACGCTGTTCAAGATTATAATCAGTCGATTCAAAAATTTCCTACGTTGATAACTGCAAAAATGTTTCATTTTACGCCAAAAGCGTATTTTAAGGCTGAATCAAGTGCAATGTCCGCTCCAAAAGTGGAATTTTAAGTGAAAAATCGTGGTGGTTGAGGCACTCGAAACCACCTTTATTAATAATAAAACCACAATTTTATGTAAAAAAGTAATGGAGAAAAATGTCAGCATATATATATATTTTAAAATGTAGTGACAATTCGTATTATGTTGGAAGTACAACTAATTTAGAAAAACGTATAAATCAACATAATTATGGAGAAGATGCAGAATATAAAAAGCATAGATTGCCAGTTAAACTTGTTTATTTCGAAGAATGTTTAAGCATAGAAGAGGCTTTCTTATGAGAAAAGCAAGTACTACGAAAAATTGCCTGAACTCTCCAAAAGAAAGGATTGTTTATAGTTGATGATTTTGATGGATTTTCAAATATAAAAGATGTTTTTTGACATAAAAGTGGTTTCGACCTGGCTCAACCACCGATAATTAAGGTTAAAATATGAATAAAAAAACTTTAGAAAAAAAAATTAAACTTTCAGCGAAAGATTTTGAAGAAATTAAAAATGCCGTAATCGAAGCGGAAAAAAACACAAGTGGCGAAATTGTGCTTGCTCTTTGTTCAGAAAGTTCAAGTTACGCTTTTTGGGAACTTCTTACTTCACTGGCAACTTCGCTTGTTTTAATGTGTTGCATTTTTCCTTTGGCTCCGCAAATTTATTCTTGGCTTGGAAAATTTATTTGGAGCGTTCAGCCGTGGCATTTGCTTAGTACATATTTTGTAATTACAGCGATTTGCGTTTTGATTTTGTACTTTTTGTTTCAAATTCCAGCGATTGATTCTTTAATAATTCCGAATGCAGCAAAAAATAAAAGTGTTACAAATAAGAGTTTGCGTTATTTTACTGAAAGTAACGTTTACAACACAAAAAATCATTCTGGAATTTTGATATTTGTGTCTTATTTTGAAAAACAAGTTCGGATTGTTGCGGATCAAGGAATCAGCGAAAAAATTTCTCAAGATTTGTGGAATTTGATTGCTGATGAAATGACTGAAAATTTTTCTCGCGGACAAGTTAAAAATGCGTTTATTTGTGCCGTAAAAAAATGTGGCGATTTACTTTCAGAAAATTTTCCTGCACAAAATGAAAATCCAAATGAACTTAGCGACGGACTTATAATTTTGGAGGACGAAAAATGGGTATAATTGCTCCAGATAATGACAAAACTTCTGAAAATAATCATAAAAATAAAATTGCTCCAAATAAGCCTCAAAAAAATCGTAAAACTTCACAAAGAAATTTTAAACAAAACAGCGGTTTGCCAGGACTTTTGATTTTTATTGCGTTAGTTGTAATTATTTTCTTTGTGATTATAAAATCTGCAACTTCTATAAATTCTTCTGCGAAATCTTCGACTTCAGCGGCGAAAAATCAGCAAAATTATTCTACGACAAATTCTGAATCAGCAAATTCTTCAGCAAATTCTATAAATCAGCAAAATCAAACTGGCGGAATTCAAGATAAAGAAGTTTTAAATGAAATTCTTACAGAAATTGGTGCGACTTCTGATTCTAGTGAAAATTCTTCATCATCAACATCAGCGACAAATTCTTACGAAAAGTTTCAAAATCAAAACTTTACAAATCGAAATTACACAAAAGACAAAAACGGACTTTACGAATTTACAAGTTGCGTTATTGACGCGGCAAATCTTTTGAGCGACAGTCAATATTCTGAACTTTGTTCGTATTTGGTGAATTTAAATAAAACTTCGGGCGTTCAAATTGCGGTTTTAACTGTAAAATCTTTGAACGGGGAAGACATTGAAGGTTTTAGTTTAAGTCACGCAGAAAAATGGGGCTTGGGTCAGCGTGGAGTTGACAACGGAGCTTTGCTTGCGGTTGCTTATGATGAGCGAGCGATTCGGATTGAAACTGGCTACGGAACTGAAGCGGCTTTAACTGATGCAAAATGTGCAAGAATTATTCGAAATGTGATTGCTCCGAATTTTCAAAAAGGTGATTATGGAAGCGGAATTATTTTGGGCGTAAAAAATATGGCTGGAATAATTACAGACGATGAAACTTTAGTTAGCAAAGATGTTAGCGAAGAAAATGTAAAATCTAATGGTTCAGCAATCCCGATTATTGTGATTATGCTGATTTTCTTTGTGTTTTATTTTAGAGCAATAATTTACGGAATTACGCATCGTGGCAGACGAGGAACTCGAGTTTATCCAAGAAATTCTAACGCTCATCGCTCAAGTTCTGGCTCTGGCGGATTTTCTTCAGGTTCTTCACATTCTTCTGGCTCAAGTTTTAGAGGCGGTGGCGGACATTTTGGTGGCGGCGGTGCTAGCGGAAGATGGTAGGTTTTCGCTGAGTTTTGTTACGTTAAACTGACAAATCTGGCGGTTTAGTTTAAGTTGAAAATTCCGCAGTTTAACTGCCAGATTTTGCGGTTAAAGTTAAGAGCTCACAACAAAGTTTCACTCTTTTTAGACAAAGGCAATTTTCATTCAGAATACATTGCTGCAATTTTATCTTTGTAGATTTCTGCAATTCTGTAGCGCATCATTTCTTGTTTTGCACTTAATTCAACGCCAACTTCAAAAGGTTTTGTAATTACAGAAAGTTTGTTTATTCGCTCAAAAGACTTAAATCCATTTTTGCTATTTATTGCTTCGGCAACTTCTTTTTCAAGCAACTTTTTAATTGAATCAGTTTCTACAAGATCTTCGTAATTTTTAAATTCAATATTATTTTCTTTTGCATAAGACAAAATTTCATCTTGATTCGGAAGAATTAACGCTGTTAAGAATCTTTGGTCAATTCCTTGCTCATTTGTTCCGATTACAACGCTCGCTGCAATATAACGACTTTCGTTGATTTTTGATTCAATTGGCAAAGGTTCAATATTTTCGCCGCCCATTAAAACGATTGTGTCTTTTTTTCGACCTCGAAGTTGAATTTCGCCGTCAACTGTTAAAATTGCAATGTCTCCAGTGTCAAGCCAACCGTCAACCGTCATAACTTTTTCTGTTAAGTCTGGACGTTTGTAATAACCTTTCATTACACAATCGCCCTTAATTTGCAAATTGCCTTTTTTGCACTTGCCTAAAATGATTCCGTCATCATCAACAATGCGAGCTTGAATTCCTCGAAGCGGAGTTCCAACATTTCTCATAATTGGACCTACGATTGGACGAACAGAAATAATTGGTGCAGTTTCTGTCATTCCATAACCTTCAACAATTTTTACGCCGATTGCCCAAAAGAATTCATCAATATTTTCTGGATACGCTCCGCCGCCCGCAATCCCAGCACGGAAATTTTTGCCAAGCATTTTGTGGATTTTTTTGAAAACTAAAACATTGCCAAGCAACTTTACTGGCCAAATCAAAAGCCACGGCAAAACTAAAACTGGCCACCAAAATTCCAAATGATCCGCACCAAAGCGACTTTGTTTTCTGCGAAGTTTTCTGTCGATTCTTGACCAAAAAATCGCAACGTTTACAAAAAATTGGAAAAGCGTGTAAGTAATTCCGCCAGTTTTTCGCATTTTTCGCCAAATTCCATCATAAACTGCTTCAAAAACGCGAGGAACTGCCGGCAACAAATAAGGATTTAAAGCCTGCAAATCAGCAAGTAAAACTGAACCAACTGGTTTGCTATAACAAAGCGTTGCTCCTTGACACAAAATTACGTATTCAACTGCTCGCTGAAAAGCATGCCAAACCGGCAAAACTAAAAGTGCACGCTCGCCCGGATTCAAGAAAATTCGCTCTGGAACTTCATCGAGTTGACAAAGAATATTTTTGTGAGTAAGCATAACACCTTTTGGAGTTCCAGTTGTGCCAGACGTAAAAATAATTGTTGCTAAGTCGTCAATTTTTCCTTTTTCAAGTTCATTTTCTACAACATCAGGATTATTTTTTCGCCATTCATGACCTTGAGCTTGCAATTCTGGAAAATAATAGTAATCGCATTTTTTTTCTTTACAAAGTTCTTTTACGTTGTCTTCGATTGGATCAAAAGAAATTATCGCTTTTACTTTTGGAATTTTATCTTTTATATTGAGGATTTTTTTGACTTGAGACTGATTTTCGGCAATTACAATTTCAACTTCGGCAAAAGACAAAATGTAAGACAAATCGTTTTCTGTTGCATCACAACCGCGCGGAGTGTCAATGCAGCCAAGTACAAGAAGTCCCATGTCGGCTTGTTCCCATTCTTTGCGGTTTTCTGAAATAAGCCCGATTCGCTCTCCACGTTTTGCACCAATGCTTAAAAGTGCACCAGCGAAATCTAATGCAAGTTGATAAGCGTCGTGATAATTTATTTCTGCATAACCACCGTCTTTTTTGTGATAAAGAAAGCATGCAGTTTCTGGCCAACGTTCTGCGGATTTACGGAAAAGTTTTGGCAAAGTTTCTTCTTGTTTCATTTTGTCCTCTTAGTAAAGTAAGTGTGAAAAAATTATATTTTGAAGTTTGATGTAAATTCAACGAAATTTGAGTTTTATAATTTAAATTCTAGAGGAAAATATCGGTAAATTACAATTTTTATGCGTTATTTTACAATTTATTTTTATAAAGTTAGATGTTAGGAATTAGAGGTTAGAACTCAGATTATTCGCTCCGCTCAG
>CAZLXK010000049.1:0-12923 GCA_964563305.1 uncultured Treponema sp. | reverse complement strand
TAAAACTCGCAGGCTTCTCGAAAAAAAACAAAAATTCGAGTTTTTCGAGATGCCCAGAAGACATTTTTATCATAAGAATGTCTAAAAATCATTTTTTAAGCGGAGGCTTGATATGAAAAAAATTTTAGCGGTTCTTGGTTTAGCACTTGCAGGAACTTTAGGTGCTTTTGCCTTAGATTTAGGTTCTGTTCAAGGAACTTGGCAAGATTCAAAATGGGACGCAAATTGGACTTTTAGTGCGGACGGAAAAATTGTTTTAACTAAGGCAAGTTCTGGCGAAATAGTTTATACTTTTACTGATTCAAATGTAAAAGATTTTAAACTTGACGCAAATACTTCTGGCGTAAGTATTTCATTTAAGTGCGACGAAACTGAACGGTCTTACAAGTTTACAAAAGGACTTTCTGTAAGCACAGATCTTACAATGACAGTTGATCCAAACTGGACTTCAGAAGATTATACAACCACGATTAAATTTCAAAGATAAATAGCCACTTTACTGAGAAAACTGGCGGTTTTTTGCGAGACTTAAACTTCTTTCGTAAAAACGTTGTTTCTCTAACAAAGCTGGCGGTTTTTTGCGAGACTTAAATTTCTTTCGTAAAACCGTCGGTTCTTTTACAAAACTGGCGTTTTTTTTACAAAACTTGTCATTCTGAACTTGATTCAGAATCTGTTTTTTTTAGAAAATCGCCAGTTTTTTCGAGAAACGGAAACCTCTTTTGCGAAACTGTCAGTTTTTTTTGTAAAGTCAGCACTTTGCTAAAAACCGCAAATTTACTAATAAAACAAGTCCGAAATCACAAAAAGCATAAAAATTCAAAACTCCACTTTCAGAATACATAGAAAAACAAATACATAAAAATATATAATAAATTATCAAAAATTAAAAATCTCAATAGGACACAAAAATGCTATCACAAAGCGAACAGCAGAAAGTGGCGAAAAAATTCGCAGAAGAATGGAAAGGTAAGGGCTATGAAAAGGGCGAAAGTCAGAAATTTTGGCTTGACTTGCTTTGCAATGTTTTTGGAATTAAAAATTTTTCTGACTTTATCAGCTTTGAAGACCAAGTTAAACTTGATCACACGTCTTTTATCGACGGCTACATTCCTTCAACAAAAGTTTTAATCGAACAGAAAAGTTTAGACAAAGATTTGCGTGCACCAATAAAGCAAAGTGATGGTTCACTTTTAAATCCGTTTCAGCAAGCAAAAAGATACATAACTGAACTTCCAGTTTCAAAACATCCTCGCTGGGTTGTGACAAGTAATTTCCGTTCGTTTTTGGTTTACGATATGGAAAATCCTAATGGTGAGCCTGAAGAAATCTTACTTGAGAATTTTGAAAAAGAATATTATCGTCTTTCGTTCATAACTGAAAGCACAAGTGTCCACCTAAAAAAAGAGCTTGAAATTTCAAAAAAAGCTGGCGACATCATCGGCGAAATTTACGATGCGATTTTGCTTCAATATAAAGATGGAAAAAATCCAAGTTCTGCGACTCTTAAAAGCCTGAACATGCTTTGCGTGCGGATTGTGTTCTGCTTGTATGCGGAAGACGCGGGAATTTTCGGCCATAAGTCGATTTTTGGCGACTATCTAAAATCATTTTCGGCGAAGGATTTGCGACGTGCACTTCTTGATTTGTTCACGGTTCTTGACCAGAAGATAGGGGAACGCGATGAATATCTTGAAGAATCGCTCGCACAGTTTCCTTATGTGAACGGCGGGCTTTTTACTGAGGAAGATAAGACAATTCCGCCACTTACGGAAGAAATCAAGGAACTTTTAGTAAAGCACGCTTCGGGTGAATTTGATTGGAGCGAAATCAGCCCAACAATTTTCGGTGCGATTTTTGAAAGCACTTTGAATCCCGAAACTCGTCGCTCTGGCGGAATGCATTACACTTCAATCGAAAATATCCACAAAGTAATTGATCCTCTTTTTTTAGACGATTTGAAAAAGGAATTTGAAGAAATCAAGGAAGTAAAACAAAAAAATCTTCGCGAGCAAAAGGCGATTGAATTCCAGAAAAAACTTGGCTCGCTCAAATTCTTAGATCCTGCGTGTGGAAGCGGAAACTTCTTAACGGAAACTTATCTTAGCCTACGCAAACTTGAAAACGAATGTCTTAAAATTAGATTCCATGACCAGGCGGTTCTTGATGTTTTTTCTGACACAGTTTTTGTAAAAATCCATCAGTTTTACGGAATCGAAATTAACGACTTTGCCTCTGTTGTTGCAAAAACTGCACTTTGGATTGCCGAAAGCCAGATGATGAGCGAAACTGCAAAAATCCTTCAGAAAAATCTTGAGTTTCTGCCCCTAAAAAGTTATGCGAACATCACGGAAGGAAACGCACTTCGTGTAGATTGGGAAAGCGTTGTTTCCAAAAATGAATTAAACTACATTCTTGGAAATCCTCCGTTTGTGGGCGCAAAATTAACTACAGAAGCACAAAGACTTGATAAAATAAATGTTTTTAAGTCGGAAGATTATGGAAAATTAGATTATGTTTCTTGTTGGTACAAAAAATGTGCTGATTTTATTCAAAATACAAATATAAAATGTGCGTTAGTTTCAACAAATTCAGTTACTCAAGGCGAGCAAGTTCCTCTTTTATGGAAATTATTGTTTTCTATGAATATTACAATAGATTTTGCTTACAGAACATTTATTTGGGATAGCGAAGCAAACTTAAAGGCGCATGTTCATTGTGTAATCGTTGGATTTAGTTTTAACAATGGTTCAAATAAAACTAAAAAACTTTATATCAATGAATCACAAATGATATTTGCAAGAAATATTAACGGATATTTGGTAGACGCAAATAATATTTTTATTGAAAAAAGGCAGAAAAATCTTTGTGAGAAACCTTCGATGACAAAAGGTTCGCAATTAATTGATAATGGAAATTTTGTTTTTGATGAACAAAGCAAAGATGAATTTGTAAAAAAATATCCTGATAGTATTACATATTTTTATAGATATATAAACGCAGATTCATTTTTAAATAATAGAGAAACTAAATTTTGTCTATGCTTAAAGGATTGTCCTCCTAATGTTATTAAAAAAAATAAGGGAATTTATGATATTGTAAATAAGGTTTATGAATATAGATTAAATAGTGAAGCAGAATCAACTAAAAAACTTAGTAGCAAGCCGAGTCAATTCTTTATAACAAATATTCCTATTGGAAATTCGTTGTTGGTTCCAGTTGTTTCTTCTGAGCGACGAAGATATATTCCTATAGGTTTTATATCAGATAAATGTATTTATACAAATGCAACAAATTATATTGACCATGCAAGTTTATATGATTTTGGGGTTTTAATTTCAAATGTCCACATGGCTTGGATGCGTGCAGTTTGTGGTCGCTTAAAAAGTGATTACAGATATTCAAAAGACATTGTGTACAATAATTTTCCGTGGCCAGAAATCGCATGTCATTCTGAACGGTTACTGAGCCTGTCGAAGTATAATTCGGAATCTATAAATAAAGAGATGCTGAATCAAGTTCAGCATGACAAAAAATCAAAAATCGAAACGACTGCTCAAGGCATTCTTGACGCAAGGGCAAAATATCCAAGTTCATCGCTTGCAGATTTATATGATGAAAATCTTATGCCAGCAGAACTTCGCAAAGCTCACCAAGAAAACGACCGAGCCGTAATGTCCGCATACGGATTTAGTACAAAAATGACAGAATCAGAGTGCGTGGCAGAATTATTTAAAATGTACGAAAAATTGCTTAAATAATTACGATAGGAATTTTGAAATTTAAGTATAACTTGAGAAAAAATCTTTGACAAGTGTAAATACTTGTGTATATACTAAAATTGAACGGAGGAGCAAAATGATTTCTACAAAAGTATTTACAAGCGGAAACAGTCAAGCCGTAAGAATTCCTAAAGAATATCATATTGATTGCTCAGAAATATGTATAAAAAAGATTGGAACGACGATAATTCTTTATCCAAAAAGCAATCCTTGGGAAAACTTAAAGAAAAGCCTTTCTGAATTTACAGATGATTTTATGTCAGAAGGCAGAAATCAACCTAAAATTGAAGAAAGAGAAGAATTTTAATGTATCTTTTAGACACAAATATTTGCATTTTCTTAATAAAGAACAAATTTCCAGTTCTTATGAAAAGAATTTTTGACTCTGATGCTACCCATTTGTTTTTGTCATCAGTTTCGATTGCTGAAATGGAATATGGTGTTTCTAAAAGTCAAAATAGAGAAAAAAATCGACTGGCATTATTAGACTTTTGCAAAGACTTCAACATAATTGATTTTACTGCCGAAGATACAGAATCATATGGTTTAATAAGAGCGTATCTTGAAAAACAGGGCAATGTTATTGGTCCTTATGATATGCAAATTGCGGCTCAAGCAATGACAAGAAGTCTTACTGTTGTTACAAACAATTATGATGAATTTTCAAGAGTTCCCTATATAAAAGTTGAAGATTGGACAAAATAACTGCCAGTTTTTTTTTGTAAAGTCGGCACTTTGCTAAAAAAAAGCGTCGCTTTCGGCAAGAAAAGTGCGAGTTCTTGCAGAAAACGCTTAGTTGTGGCAAAAAAAGTGTCAGTTAATAGTCATTGCGAGGTACGAAGCAATCTGTTTTCTGTTAACATAGCGAAATTTTTTTGTAATAACAAAATATAGATTTCCACGCCTTATGGCTCGCAATGACAGAGCAACTGAGTTTTGCTAAGAAACTCGCCAGTCCTCGCCACCAACTGCTAAAAATCACAAAATCATCGAATCACACAAAAATAAAAATCTTGCAAGAAAATATCTAATACTTTATGCTAAATTCTAATTTTATTGCAAAATTTCAAAATCAGTTTTGCAAAATCAAAATCAAAATTAAATTTTAAGGAATCAAAATGTATAACAAAAATGATGTTGCGAAAAATCCTCCAATGGGTTGGAACTCTTACGATTATTACAATACAACTGTTTGCGAAGATGATATAAAAAAGCAAGCGGATTTTATGGCGAAAAATTTGTTAAAATTCGGCTGGGAATATGTTGTAGTTGACATTCAATGGTCAGATCAAAACGCTGGCTCAACTTGTCCGCAAATTCAATACGTGCCTTTTACTCAATTTTGTATTGATGAATATTCTCGACAAATTCCTGCTCCAAACCGATTTCCTTCGAGTGCTGGCGGAAAAGGTTTTAAGCCTTTAGCTGATTATGTTCATTCGCTTGGGTTAAAATTTGGAATTCATATTATGCGAGGAATTCCACGAATTTGTGCTCATAATCATACTCATATTTTGGGAAGCGATGTGACTGTTGATAAAATTGCTGATCCTTTTAGTTTAAGTAAATGGAACGGTGATATGTATGGAGTTTTGCCGACTAAAGAAGGTCAACTTTATTACGATTCAGTTTTTGCTCTTTACGCTAGTTGGGGAGTTGATTTTGTAAAAGTTGATGATATTTGCAATACAAATATGTATCCTCAAAATCCGTATTCTGCAGAAAAAGAAGTTGAAATGATTGCTGCTGCAATTAAAACGTGTGGTCGACCAATGGTTTTGTCGCTTAGTCCAGGTCCTGCTGTTATAGAAAAAGCTTGGCACATGGAAAAATATGCAAATATGTGGCGAATTACAGATGATTTTTGGGACAAATGGGAACTTTTGAAAAATATGTTTGAACGTTGTGAAACTTGGCAGCGTCATGTTGGCGGCGGAAATTGGCCTGATTGCGATATGATTCCGCTTGGAAAATTGTCAAAAGGCTGGGGCGAAAATGCTGAACGAAATACAAATTTTACTCCGAATGAAGAAAAAACAATGCTTACGCTTTGGAGCATTTTTAGAAGTCCTCTGATTTTAGGAACTGATTTAACTCAACTTGATGAACGAAGTTTAAAACTTATTACGAACGAAGAAGTTTTGAGTTTAAATAAATTTTCTCGCGAGCCACTTTTAGTAAGTCGAAATGAAAATCAAATTGTTTGGCAAAGTAAAGGTTTAGGTTGCCCCGCAAAAACTGGAACTTTGTATTTGGCACTTTTTAACATTAGCGATGAAGAGCGAGAAGTTAGCGTAGATTTAAGCGAATTGCAAGGAATAAATCCTTCTGTAACTTATAAAATTCGTGATTTATGGGAAAAGCAAGATTTATTTCCTTTGCCAGGAAACGCAATTTTTAGTAAACGAATTGAATCTCATTCAGCAATGTTGTTTAAGTTAAGTTGAGTTTTTGTATAAAACTGTTAGTTTCTTAGCACAAGTGCCACTTCGCTGAGCAAACCGCCAGTTTGCTCGCAGAATTGCCAGTTAACTAACAAAATTCGCAACTTGACTGACAAACCCGCCAGTTCGCTAACGAAACCGCCACTTAACTGCTAGCATCTTTAACTTAACTGAAAAAATCTGCGAGTAAACTGCAAAATCTCTAACTTAACTGAAAGCGTTGCCACTTAACTGTCAATCCTCAAAACAAATCAATCTTAAAATCATCTGTAAAAGTTTTAAAAAACTTGTTTTTTTTAAAAGTCAGACTTAAAATATAAGAATAAACGGACAATTTGAATTTTTTTTTCAAGTTTACGTTTAGTGTAAGGGGATTTTTATGGATAAAGTTAAAGAAAATCTTGACAAAGCAAAGAAAAATCTTAATAAAGTAAAAGTTAAAGCAAAAAAAGGAAAACTTGTTATTTATATTGGAAGTATAATTGCTGCATTGATTATTGTTTTAAATCTTGCACAAAATATTTTTATAAATCTTTCAAGTAAAAAGGTTTTAAATAATTCAACTCAAGTTGAATATACGGAATTTGCAAAAGCGTATTCAAGTCTTTTAAAAACTGTTATCGAAAAAAATATTATCGGCTTAGATTTTTATTTGAACGCTCAAGATGTAAAAAATGCGAACTCTACGCAAGAAATTGTGTCTTGGCTTCGTGCAAATGAACAAAATCGAAACAAAAGTCTTTATGATTATGTAGCTTATGTTGATTCTGATGGAAATTTTTATTCTGACATTGGAACTCAAGTAAATGTAAGAGACAGAGATTATTTTCAAGCAATTATGAATCAAGGAAAAGAAACTTATGTTGACAATCCAGTCGCTTCAAAAACAACTGGAATTTCTGTAATTCATATTTGTAAAGCCTTAAAAATAAATGGAAGAACTCAAGGATTTTTCTGTGGCGTTGTAGAAATTCAAAATGTTAAAGAATTTATAAATGATATTGATATTGATGATCGCGGAATTGTTTTAGTTTGTGGCGATGACGCTTCTTTAGTTGCGTCAAATGTAGATGAAAATCAAATTCAAAATAATATTAAAAATCTAAAAGGAAAAGATTTAGAATCTTTCAATACTTTTTCGTCTGCCTTAAAACAAAAAAAATCACAAGTTTTCCAAATTTTCGATGCAGAAGGTAAAAAGCAAATATGTTTTTCTAATCCAGTGGATTATACTTCTTGGACTTTAGTTCTTTTGATGGACGCTAAAAAAATAAATGAAGTTTCAACTTTTATTACAAAATATCTTTCTATTTTTAGCGTTACGACTGTAATTATTTTGATTTTGATTTCTGGACTTTTGCTTTATAAATCAATAAAACCAATGAAAGTTGTAGAAAAATCAATAAACGGAATTGCTTCAGGCGATGCTGATTTAACAAAACGAATTGAAATTAAATCAAATAATGAAATTGGTCGAGTTGTTGACGGATTTAACAATTTTGCGGAAAAACTTCACACAATAATTTCAACTATGAAGCAAACAAAAGATGAACTTGTAAGTGCGGGGCAACTTCTCGAAGATGCAACTCAAGATACTTCTGCCGCAATCGCTCAAATGGTTGGAAATATTCAAAGTATGGACAATCAAATTGTAAGTCAAAGTTCATCTGTTAGCCAAACTTCCGAAGTTGTAGGTCAAATTTCAAAAAGCATTGAATCTTTAAATGCGATGATTGAATCTCAATCTGCTGCAATAACTCAAGCGTCCGCTGCAGTTGAAGAAATGATTGGAAACATAAATTCCGTAAATGCTTCTGTTCAAAAAATGGGAAAATCTTTTGAAGAACTTGAAGAAAAAGCAGTTTCTGGCGTTCAAAAACAAAATGATGTAAATATTATGATTAGTGAAATTGAAAACGAAAGCCAAATGTTGCAAGAAGCAAACGCTGTAATTTCTGGAATCGCTGAGCAAACAAATTTACTTGCAATGAATGCTGCTATTGAAGCCGCACACGCTGGAGAAGCCGGCAAAGGATTTAGTGTTGTTGCTGACGAAATCCGAAAACTTTCAGAAGATTCAAGTTCTCAATCGCAAACAATCGGAAAGCAACTTTCAAAAATTTCTCAATCAATAAATTCTATTGTAAGTGCGTCCGAAGTTGCAACAAATGCTTTAAGCGAAATTTCTGGCGGAATCAACTCAACCACAAATCTTGTTATGGAAATTACAAATGCAATGCATGAACAAAATGAAGGTTCGCAGCAAATTTTAGAAGCACTTAACAGCATGAATAATACTTCAACCGAAGTTAAAAATGCTTCTTCAGAAATGCAAGAAAAAAATAAATCGATTCTTGATGAAATTCGTAATTTGCAAGACGCAACTTTTAGCATAAAAGACGGAATGGCAGAAATGTCAATCGGAACTAAAAAAATTAACGAAACTGGAACTGCACTTTCTGATATTTCTAAGCAAATGCAAATTTCAATACAAAAAATCGGTTCGGAAGTTGACCAGTTTAAAGTTTAAGTTTAAAATTTAAAGCAAGACTTTATGAATAATAAAATTTATATTATTGGACACAGAAATCCAGACACTGATTGTGTAGTTTCGGCGGTTGCTTATGCAAAATTAAAAAATCTTTTGGGATTTCCTGAATACATTGCAGCTCGTGCAGGGCATTTAAATCCGCAAACTGCCTACATTTTTGAAAAATTTAAAGTTCCTCGTCCGCAATACATTCCAAACTTAATTCCAAAAGTTGAATATTATATGCCAAAAGAATATTCAACTGTAAACGAAAATGTTTCTGTTTGGGAAGCAATCAGCAGCATGGAAAAAACTGGAAATAGAGTTTTGCCTGTTGTTGATGATGAAGGACATTATTTAAGTCTTTTGCATTATTCAGGATTTGCTCAAGGCGTTTTAAAAATTATGAATCCAGAAAAGCGAAATAAAATTGCAACAAGCATTTCGCTTATTCAAAAAAACTTAAAAGCTCAACCAATCATAATCGACAAAAATCCAGATAAAATTTTTAAAGCATTTATTTTAGTTGGTTCATCAAGCATAGAAACTTTTACGCAAAGATTAAAATCACATTCGTCCGAAGATATTGTTGCGATTGTAAGTGACCGAGAAGATGTGCAAAAACTTTGCATAGAAAACAAAGTAAAACTTATGATTTTGACAAGCGGATTCAGTTTAAATAAAGAACTTCGCGAGCAAGCAGAAAAAAATGGCGTAAATGTAATAATTAGTCCTTACACAACAACGCCAACTGCAATGTTTATTGCTTATTCCACGCCGGTAACAGTTCTTGCAGACAAGGAAATTAAACCTGTTCACAAAGAAGACACAACTTCAAAAATTGCCGACATTTTACGACACGCACAATGCAAATATCTTCCAGTTGTTGATTCAGAAAACAAAGTGATTGGAATTATTTCTGAACACGATTTAATGCGAGAACCAAACATCAGCGTAATTATGGTTGATCACAACGAAATTACGCAAGCGGTTGAAGATATTGAGCAATATAAAATTCTCGAAGTAATCGATCACCACAGACTTGGAACTCTTTCTACAAAATATCCAATTACTTTTATAAATAAACCTGTTGGCTCAACCGCAACTTTAATAACTGGACTTTATAGAGAATATAAAATTCCAATTCCAAAAGATATTGCTTCTTTACTTCTTTGCGGAATTTTAAGCGACACTTTGATTTTGCAATCAGCGACAGTTACTGACCTTGACGTTGAAACTGCTCAATATTTAAGCGACATTACTGACCTTGACGTAAAGACTTTAGGAAACGAAATCTTACTTGCTGGCTCTCGTATTTCTGGCAGAAGTGCAGATGAGCTTATTCATCAAGATATGAAAGAATATGTAGAAAATAAACTTACTTACACAGTTAGCCAAATTGAAGTTGGAAATACAAAAGAAGTTCTTGGGCGCAAAAAAGAATTTCTTGAAGAACTTGCGATTGAACGTAGAAGCAATAAAGCATTATTTTCATGCCTTTTAGTTACAGACATTACAAGTCTTTCGAGCATTTTACTTATTGATTGTGACAAAAATTTCTTGCCTTTTATAACATTTCCTAAGCAAGAAGAAAATATTTATATTTTGCAAGGTGTTGTAAGTCGAAAAAAGCAATTAATTCCGCTTTTAACTGAACAAATTTTAAACTACGCCAAGTAAAATGTATTGCACGGTAGTTGAGTGAACACAACGCGGTGGTTGAGGTTCTCGAACCCATGTTTGGTGAGCGAAGTCAAAACCACCACTTTCCACTGTAATTATTCCCAACCAAAAGTTGCTGGCGGTTTATTTGTAATGTCAAAATAAAGTGAATCTACAAAGTCCAAACTTGAAATCTCTTTTATAATTTCAGTCAAAACTTCCATAGGAAACCAAGCAAATCGTGCAGTCATAACATCTTCTGAGCAAACCGGACGCAAAACAAAACTTGCATTTTGCTCGCAAGAAGCGTAAGGCAAATCTATTGTTAAATGTTGGAAAATTTCATTGTAAAGTCCAGTTTTATGCAAGTTAGTTAAAACAATATTGTCAACTTCGCGAAGTTGATCGAGTCTCTCTTTTGTACAAAACGCTTTTTGCAAATGTAAATCTTCATCTTTAAGATTCGTTTTTTGATAGAGTTTAATTATTGTGCGGTTTAAATATTTTGAATTATTTGTGATTGAAGATGAGCAAGACTCAAGTTTTTCGCGGATTTTTGGAATGTGAAAAAATCCATTTTCTTCGCTTCTAAACGTAAGAACTGCCGGAAATCTGTAAGTTCTAAAATCACCTTGAACGCCCACAGATTTTACTGGCAAAACTGAACGTTTTAAGTTCACCAAGCAATTTGGGCAAAACTGATTTATTTGAACATTATCCAATTCTTTTTGTGCTAAGGCTAATTCTTCTTTATCTTGACTAGAAAGTTCGCCGCTTGAACAAAGAACATTTATGCTAAGTCCAGGACCTGGAAAAGGGTGGCGCATTACGAGATCGTCGCTTAAACCAATTTTTTTGCCGATTTTACGAACTTCATCTTTATATAAATCTTTTAAAGGTTCTATAATTCGACCTTGAGCAATAAGTTTTTGAATTCCTTCAACTCGATTGTGATGAGTTTTAATTGTATTTGAATTTTTTGTTCCGCCAGATTCAATAATGTCTGGATAAAGCGTGCCTTGAGCCAAAAACCATTTTTCTTCATCAAGATTTTGCTTTTTTACAACTTCATCCCGAACTTTTATAAAATTTTCGCCAACAGCCATTCGTTTTTTTTGTGGATCTATAAGTCCTTGAATCGCATTTAAAAACGAAGAACTTGCATCTTCAACAATAAAATTTGAAAATCCGTGAGCTTTATAAGAAGAAGCAACATTTTTACTTTCATCTTTTCTCATAAAACCATTGTCAATGTGAAGTCCCAAAACTCTTTCTTGACCTAAAGCCTTGTTTAGCAAAGCAAACGCAACTGTAGAATCAACTCCACCGCTTAAAAACAAAAGCACATTTTTATCTTGAGCATCTTTTTTGATATTTTCAAGAATGTGATTTAAAACTGTATCTTCGTCCCAATTTTTTTCCATTTTACAAATCGAAGCGAAATTTTCAAAAATTTTGTTGCCTTCAAGCGTGTCTTTTACTTCACAATGAAATTGCAAACTCCACCTTTGATCTTTTAAGTTTTCAAGTGCCGCAATTTTGCAATCTTGAGTGCTTCCAATCACCGTAAAATCATCGCCACAAGAAACAACTTCATCTTGATGACTCATCCAAACTTGGCTAGAAGAAGAAACGCCTTTTAACAATGGAGATTTTTCACCAGCAGAAGTTTTTGTAAAGTGAGCAATTCCAAATTCTCCAGTTTTTGCTTTTTCAACTTTACCGCCGTAAGATGCTGCCAAAAGTTGATGTCCGTAGCACAAGCCCAAAATTGGAATTTGCAGATTTAAGATTTCTTGATTAAAGTCAGGAATGTTTTTGTCGTAAACTGAACTTGGTCCGCCAGAAAAAATTATTCCTTTTGCGTTTTCGAACGTTTCTAAACTTGCAGAAGGAAGTGCGATTTCAGAATAAAAACCTAAGGCTCTAAAACGTTTTGCAATTAAATGTGCGTATTGACTTCCAAAATCTAAAACAACAATTTTTGACCGATTCATTTTTTCTCCTCAACATTACTGTCGCTTTTTGTAGCGTTATTTTCGCTTTCTACAGCGTTGGTTTCATTATCACTAGCGTTATTTTCGCTTTCGCTAGCGTTATTTTCCATATTATTTTTTCGTGAAACTGTTTTTACAAAATAAGAACTTACTTGAGAAAGTGCTTTTTTATTTGCTTCTGGTGCATTTTCAATCAAATTTACAAAAATATCGCGCGGAATTCTAATAAGTTCCAAATCTGTAATTGCATAAGCATCTTCTTGGCGAGGTTCTTCAATCATACAAGATTCAACGCCAATAAAATTTCCTTTGTCAATTTCAGAAATATGAAAGTTATCTATAAGCCGAACTCTTCCGCTAAAAATATAATAAACATTTTCTGCATTATCGTTTTTTTGATAAATAAAATTATCTTCAGCAATTTTCATAACCGACGAATCTCGCCGCAAAAGAAATTCCGGTTTTATAAAAAGAATTCGTTTTAGCGTAGAAAGCAAACTTGTGTCGT
>CAZLXK010000048.1:0-13139 GCA_964563305.1 uncultured Treponema sp. | reverse complement strand
GAAGCAAGAACTACAAGTGAAGCAATGATTGAAATGTTAAGGAACGAAAATCATCAATACGACAACACAGTTATAAAAGCTTTACTTTTAAGCGTTTCTCTTTTTCCGATTGGATCTTATGTTTATTTGTCAAACGGAAAAGTTGCTCAAGTTGTTGATATTTCTGAAATTTCACCAAAAAACCCGATCGTAGAACTTGTTGGCGAAAAAGATGCAAATGGAAATCCAATTCACATTCAAACTGATGATACAAAAATCAAAATAATTAGAGCAATGAATAAAAAAGAAGCAGAAGATGTTCTTGAAGCATTAAAAATCAATTAAAAAACTCACGAGCTTTTTTTACTTCTTCTTGAAATTTCTCGTCAACAACTGGCGGATTATCATTAAAATAAAGAAGTTGCTGCAATTCTTCTTGTGTATGAACGCCCCAAACCGGAACCAAATTTTCAAACTGATGCAAAAATCCAAACGCTAATGGAATATTACTGATTACGCCACCATTTAACGGTTGCATCGCAATACAACCAATTTCTTTTTGAGCACAAAGTTTAATCAATTCTACAGTTGAATCATCGCTAATCATGCTAAAAGGAAATTGCACAGTTTCATAAAGTCCAGAATTTATTGCTTCTCTTGCTAAATCCAAATCTTGCAAAGCAATTCCAAAATGTTTAATAATTCCCTTGTCTTTTAGCAAAAGTAGCTCTTGGTAAAGTCCGTCTGGACCATTTTTTTGCGGAATTATTGAAGGATTTTCGAGTTGGTACAAATCTATTGTGTCAGATTCTAGAGCCATAAGACTTTCTTGCAAATCTTGACGTAATTCTTGAACACTTTGTGCAGTAGTTTTTGTCGCTAAAAGAACGTTTTGCCTAATTCCGTGTAAAGCAACTCCTAGCCGACTTTCGCACAAAGGTTTTGAATGTGAAATGTCAAAAAAATTCATTCCGCCATTATACGCTTGATGAACAATAGCACAAACTTTTTCTTCTGCTTCTTGAGAATCTTCGCCCATTTCTTTACAATCCAAACTCATAGCACCAAAAGCGGTTCTGCTTACAAGAAGATTCGTTTTTCCTAAAGCAATATATTCCATTTTTTTTACCTAATTTTTTTTATAAAAATAATGCTGGTTAAAAAATACGAATAGGCAAAGTTCCAATCTAAAAAAGAATCTGCACAAACGCAGTACGGAAAACGTTTTTTAGATTGTGTTTCTTGCTGAAAGTATATTTTTTAATCAGCTTTTACTTTTAGTCTGCTCGCTCAACTGGTTTGTAATTTTTTATTGCGTTAAATAAGAATGTATGAAGTTCATCAAGTTTTACGCGTTCTTGCTTCATACTATCACGGAAACGAACTGTAACTGTATTATAAAGTGGATTTGGCCTAGAAGAATCATCTTCTAAAGTTTGATGAATTGTGTCGTAATCAACAGTAACGCAGAAAGGAGTTCCAACTTCATCTTGGCGACGATAACGCTTTCCAACAGTTCCTGAAACATCAAAATCAGTTACAAAATCTTCCTTAAGCATATGCTGAATTTCTTTTGCTTTTTCTGCAAGTCCATCTTTTTTCATTAAAGGTAAAACTGCAACTGTAATTGGAGCAAGTCGCGGATCTAAATGCAAAACAGTTCTGTAATCATCTGGCTGACCTTGTTCAGCAACATTTTGTTCTTCGTACGCTTCACACAAGAACATCAAAAAGTTTCGATTAAGACCAGCGGAAGTTTCAATAACGTAAGGAATATATTTTTTATTTCCATCTTCTTGGTCAATATAATTCATATCTTTTTTAGAATATTTCATATGTTGACTTAAATCAAAATCAGTTCGAGAATGAACGCCCTCAACTTCTTCAAAGCCGATTGGAAATTTATAAGTTACGTCGTAAGCATCTTTTGCATAATGAGCAAGTTTATCGTGATGATGCCATTTTAAGTGCGATTCTTTAATTCCGTATTTTAAGTAGAAATTCCATCTTTCTTTTCGCCAAAAATCAAAAGTTTCATCTTCTGTTCCCGGTTTGCAGAAATATTCCATTTCCATTTGTTCAAATTCGCAAGTTCTAAAAATAAAATTCTTAAAAATTATTTCGTTACGGAATGATTTTCCAACTTGAGCAACTCCAAACGGAACTTTCATTCTGTTTGACTGAACAATGCTCTTAAAATCAGTAAAAATTCCCTGACAAGTTTCTGGGCGAAGATAAATCAAATGAGAATCATCAGCAATTGGACCTTGATAAGTTTTAAACATAAGGTTAAATTCGCGAACTTCTGTGTATTTTCGATTTTTACTTCCGCAAGTTGGGCAATTTATATGTTCATCAATAAACGCCTTCATTTCTTCGTGCGACATTGTGTCAACAGGTTTTTCAGTTTTAAAATTATTTGCAGCACACCAATCTTCAATAAGTTGGTCGGCTCTGTGGCGAGCGTTACATTCCAAACAGTCAATCATTGGATCAGAAAAATGTCCAACATGACCTGACGCTTCCCAAGTTGTGTGATGTTGAAAAATTGCAGAATCAAGACCAACAACATCGTCGTGAAGTTGAGTCATTTCTTTCCACCAAGCGTTTTGAATATTTCGTTTAAAATCTACGCCCAATGGACCATAATCCCATGCACCCGCTTGTCCGCCATAAATTTCTGAAGCCTGATAAACAAAACCTCTTCTTTTACAAAGACTTATGATTTTATCAAGTGTGCAAGAATGATCTACAGATTTTTCGTTTGCCATTTTTTACTCCTTATGCCAATTTTTATAACAAATTTTCAAAGTGAGATTTTAGCACAATTAGGCTTTCTTGACTAGCATTTAGAACTTATAGCGTAAACAGGAATTTTTTTAAGATGAAGTTTATTTTTATTTTCTTTTAATCGTTCAATAAATTTTTCAAAAATTTTAACTCTGCGATTTAAGTGCATTTCGTTAAATTTAAAAGTTTCGTAAGTTCCGCAAAGTTTATCAGAAATTGTAACAATCCAACCTTCAAGCGTTTTTGGAGGCGTAATATTAAGTGGAAACATATGATGAACAATAATATCTTTTTCGGTTTCGTTTAAATCAAAAACTTTAGAAGCATTTTCTAGTGCAATTTGCGGATGAATGAATCCGTGCAGATGCGGACAAACAGTTTTGTCGTGCCAATCGTAAAGAAAATAATCGTGAAGCAATGCTCCTCGAACTAAAGAATATTTGTCAACTTTAAGATGAAAAATTTGAGCGAGCAAAAGACTTATCAAAGCTACATTTTTACAATGCGTAAAAATACTTGTTGTTCCGTGCTGAATGTACAATAAATTTTCAGTTAATCGCGAATTTCGAGACATTCTTTTTATTAAATTGTTGACTAGCCGAACTTGCTCCATTCGTAAATTCCAAAATTTTCTCAGTTTTTTCATACAAATTAAATTATAACGCAAAATTTCCGTATTACAAATTCTGAATCATTGGTTCGACTGACTCACTAACTAGTTCAGAATAACAAATTATTTTTCATCTTTCCAAGGTTTAAAAATATTTTTTAATTTTCTTGGACCTAAAGTTTTTTTATCTTTTGCTAAAAGATCTTTCCAAGGAACTTGCCGTTGCTCTTTTGGACTTAAATCTGGATTTACTTCAAGCCAATCGTATTTGTAAAGTCGCAATCTTAAAGCATTACAACTTGTAAATGTAATTCCAGTAATTCCCGGAACTAAACCAAAAGTTAAAATTGTAAGTGCAAGATTTAAAATGTTTACAAATGTCATTCCGAGCGTAAATCCCATATTGTCAAAAAACAAAATGTAACTTTTCTTTACGCATTTCCAAAAATTATTGTGCATTAAAGAACGAACTGCAATAAACCATTGCATAGAAAGTGCAGTAATCAGCAAAAACCAAAAGACAAAAACCATGCATAAAAGATAAAAAATGCTTCCTTGACTTCCGTCGGCTGGACGATAAAGATGATAATAATAAGGCATACTTACGAGTGCAACAGAAATTAAAATTCCTTGAAAAAAACCGAATAAAAATCCATCTTTTATAGAAGGAAGAATATTCTTAAAATATCTTGAATAACTTGGAGTTTCAAAATTTGCAACTTTAGCAGCATTTTCGCCTTCAGCAAAGAAAAATACATTTAAAATCATGCAACAAAGGATTAAGGCAACATAAAAGAAAATGTAAACATAAGATTCTGCTCTTCCTTGAAGTGCTAAAGTCCACATACACAAAAAAACGGAACCTAAAACTAGCACAATCGCAATTAAATTCAATAAAATGCAATGAAGCAAATTATCCCAAACATCACAAGCATTCTTTTTGAAGAAAAAACCAAACATATATATAATGTACTAAAAATAAAAGCATACGACAATAAAAGGTGGATTATGAATTACAATATTTCTAAAATCTTAAGTTTGATTTCTCACATTCACGCATTAAGTGCGGATTTTACTTCGGCAAAACTTCCAGAAAATTTAAAATTCGTTTCGTCGCATGGATACATTTTATATCTTCTTTCGATTGAACAAAAAATGACGCTTGGTGAACTTTCAAAAAAAATAAATCGCAACAAATCTACAACAACAAGTCTTATTAAAAAACTTGAACAAAATAATTTGATAAAACTTGAGCAAAACAAGCAAGATACTCGCTCTAAAATAATTTCTTTAACTGAAGAAGGCAAAAAACTTAATAATTTAACTTCACAAATATCACAAAATCTTTTAGAAACTTCTTATAAAAATTTTTCTGATGAAGAAAAACAAACGCTTCTTTCGCTTTTGCTAAAAATGAATCAAAATATTGAAGATGAACTAAAAAAATCTAAATAAAGTTTGGAATTTTATAAAAAAATAAACTGATGGGCGGAATATTACTGTGCGAAAAGTTAATGCGATGGTTTCGAGAAGTGCAACCACCGCATTGCGTTTTTTCTCAAAATCAAAATTACAAAATATAACGTTGCAAATCTTGATCTTGAACAATTCCTTTTAGTTTTTCGTTTACATAATTTTGGTCAATTACTACAGTTTCGCCAGTTTTTGTGTCAGCGTTAAAACTTAATTCTTCGAGAATTGTTTCCATAATCGTATGCAAACGTCGAGCACCAATATTTTCTGACTGAGAATTTACTTCTTCAGCAACTTCTGCCATTCTGTCGATTGCGTCATCTGTAAACTCAAGCGTAACTCCTTCTGTGGAAAGAAGTGCTTTGTATTGTTTGATTAAAGCGTTTTTTGGTTCAGTTAAGATTCGCTTAAAATCATCTTTTGTAAGTGCTTCAAGTTCTACGCGCAAAGGAAAACGTCCTTGAAGTTCAGGAATTAAATCACTTGGAGCAGAAACACTAAACGCACCGGCTCCAATAAACAAAATGTGAGTTGTATTTATTACGCCCCACTTTGTATTTACGTCGCTTCCTTCAACAATCGGCAAAATATCTCGCTGAACACCTTCTCGACTAACCGCTTGTCTGTCGCCTTCTCCACCACGAGTTGCGATTTTGTCGATTTCATCAATAAAAATAATTCCGTTTTGCTCAACACGTTTTTTTGCTTCTTCAGCAACTTTGTCATTATCAGTAATTCTGTCGAGATTTTGTGCCATAAGAATTTGGCGAGCTTCTCGAACCGTAACTGTTTTGTGCTTATTTCTTCCGCCAGAAAGCATTTCTTGCAAACCGTTCAAACTGTCTTGAATGTCCGCTGGATTTCCAGACGAAAACATATCAACTGAATTAAATCTTGGCTGATAGTGAACCACAATGTCAACTTCTCTGTCTTCGAGTTTGCCGTCTCTAAGCATTTGGCGGAACTTTTCGCGAGTTTCTTTTAAGCTTTCATCTTCTGCAGACGATTCTGAAGATTTTGTCGCTGAACTTGCAGAACTTTCCGAAAAGTTTTTATCTTCTTGAGAGGCAAAATTTGCATTTTCTTCTTGATTTTGATTCTGATTTTGCAAGAAAGCATTTTTTGGAACATCAATTTGAATTAAACTTCCTTGAACTGGACTGTTTTCGCCAAAAATATTTCCTACAACTTGAAAATTTGGCTTTGGTTCAGAACTTTCTGTATTTTTGTGATGTTTTTTTGAACCGCTGCCGGGCAAAAGTAAATCGAGCAACTGTTCTTCAACCATTGGAATACATTTTTCTTTTAACTTTTCTTGAAATTCTGATTTTACAAGATTTACGCCAACCGCCATCAAATCGCGGACCATGCTTTCTACATCGCGACCAACATAACCAACTTCTGTGTACTTTGTTGCTTCGACTTTTAAAAATGGAGCACCGCAAAGTTTTGCAAGACGACGAGCAATTTCTGTTTTTCCAACGCCCGTAGGTCCAATCATCAAAATATTTTTAGGAGCAACTTCTTCGCGAATATCTTCTGGAAGTTTTATGCGACGCTGACGATTTCTAAGTGCAACAGCAACGCATCTTTTTGCTTTATTTTGTCCAATAATATAATTGTCAAGACGTTCAACAACTTGAGAAGGCGTTAATCCGTCTGGTTTTTCATAATTCTGATTTTCTGTCTTTTGTGAAATTTCTTCTGCCATAATTTCTTCCTCGTTTTGATTTTGCTGATTTATAAAAAAGTTTAAAGTTCTTCGACTGAAATTTGGTTATTTGTGTAAATACAAATATTTCCTGCAATTTTAAGCGAACGTTCTGCAATTTCTCTTGCGCTTAAATCCGAAGAATCAAGATATGCAAGTGCCGCAGAATACGCATAATTTCCGCCAGAACCAATCGCAATTACATCATTTTCTGGTTCAATTACATTTCCGTCGCCACTTATTAAAAGAATACTTTTTGAATCAGCAACAATTAACATTGCTTCAAGTTTTTGCATAGCACGCTCTGTTCGCCAAAGTTTCGCTAAATCAACCGCCGCTTTCATAATGTCGCCATTTCGCTCTTTTAGTTTTTCTTCAAATTTATCTAAAAGCGTAAAAGCATCAGCCACGCTGCCAGCAAATCCAGTTAAAACCTTGCCGTTATAAATTTTTCTGACTTTGTGGGCGTTTCCTTTGCAAACTGTATTTCCCATTGTAACTTGACCATCGCCTGCCATAGCGACTTTTCCGTTTCGTTTTACAGCGATAACTGTTGTGCTTCGAATTTTGTTTTCATTATCTGACATTTATTTTTCTCCTATAAGATTTTATTTTTTAGTTTTTCCACTGTGCGGAAAACAATTCCAGTAAACTTCTT
This sequence comes from uncultured Treponema sp., assembly GCA_964563305.1. Classification (GTDB taxonomy): domain Bacteria; phylum Spirochaetota; class Spirochaetia; order Treponematales; family Treponemataceae; genus Treponema_D. The sequence goes on along the minus strand of CAZLXK010000048.1, from coordinate 5,918 downwards.
TTAATCGCTCAGTTGTAATGTGAGTGTAACGCTGAGTTGTGCTTATACTTGAATGACCGAGCATCTCTTGAACAAGCCGAATGTCCGCACCATTTGTAAGCAACGCTGTAGCAAAAGTGTGACGAAAAGTGTGTGGCGAAATATGACGATTAGTTCCTTCAAGTCCAGAATATCTGTTTAAAATATACCAAACTCCTTGCGTAGTTAAAGGATTTCCTTTTTGATTCAAAAATAAAACGTCTTCATTTAAATTAGGAAAACGTTTTTTTCTGTCAGCAAGATAAAGTTTTAGAGCATTTTGTGCATCACGCTCAAAAAAAACTTTTCTATACTTAGAACCTTTTCCTTTAACAATTACGTTTGAATAATCGCCTAAAAAATCGCTTATTTTAATAGAAACAAGTTCGCTCACACGACAACCGCTTGAATAAAGCATTTCAAAAACTGCCTTGTCTCTTTCTTCCCAAAGAATTTCCTTTTTTTCTGGCAAAGCACAAAGTTCATCAACTTCATTTGGAGTCATAAATTTTGGAAGTGACTTTGGAGAACGCAAAGATTTTAAGCCAAGTGCAACGTTCTTTTTAATATAATTAAATTTTTTGCAATAGGCAAATAATGTTCTCTCGGAAGCAATAAATCTGTTGATTGAAGGAATTGAAAATTTTTTTGAACTTAAATAAGCAACGCAAGAACGCAAATCAAGAAGCGAAATTTCAGAAATATCTTTTTCGCTACCAAAATATTCTAATGCGTGAGCATAATCGTTTCCATAAGAAATAATTGTGTTTTCAGAAAGTCCTCTTACGGATTTTAAGTATAAAAGGACTTCTGATGTTGCATCTTCTAAAGTCATGCCTTAGCCGCTTTTCTCTCTTCGTTTTCTTTAGCAAATTCTCCTGCCGCTTCTGCTGCAATCGCTTCGTCTGGAGTGTGGAGATAATCACAATCAGGATTTATGCAACTTTTGTAAGTTCCATTTTTTTTGTCATATTTTTCAACAAGGAACCAACCACATTTTGGACAATTTACGTTAATCGGCTTAAAATGACTTATGAAATTACATTCTGGATAATTTGTGCAACCGTAAAATTCTTTTCCACGACCGTGAGTTCTTCGAGCAACAATATCGCCATTGCAACCTTTACGCGGACATTTTGCCAAAGGAATGCTTTTTGTGTTATGACATTCAGGAAATCCAGAGCAAGCCAAAAAGTAACCAAATCGACCTAATTTTTTAACCATTGGCTTTCCACATTTTTCGCAAATTTGGTCAGTAACTTCGTCAAGCGAACCTTTTAAACTTTCCTGATTTTCCATAACTTCGTCACATCGCTTTTTGAAAGGTTCATAAAAATCACCAATCATTTTATTCCAAACAATTTCATTTTTTTCGACTTTATCAAGCGTAGTTTCAACTTCCGACGTAAATTCTTCGTTTATAACTTCCGGAAAACTTTCAACTAAAATTTTGCAGATGATTTTTCCTAAAGTTGTTGGAACTAACTGTTTGTTGCTTCGCGTAACATAATATCTGTCTAAAAGCACGCTGATAATTGGAGCGTAAGTTGAAGGTCGGCCAATTCCTTTTTCTTCAAGAACTTTTACGATTGAAGCGTCTGTATAACGCGATGGACCTTGAGTAAAATGTTGTTCTGGATAAAAAGAGCCGCTATTTAATTCTTCATTTAATTTTAACGACGGAAGATTTCCAGTAATTTCTTCTTTTGATGAAAGAGTTTTTATTACATTATAAAATCCTTTTGACGTTAAGCGACTTGCACTTACTCTAAAAATCGCATCGCCTGAAGTAATTTCTACGCTTGTAGTTTTAGTTTTTGCGTTGTTCATTTGGCTAGAAACAAAACGTTCCCAAATGATTGAATATAAGCGAAGTTGATCGCGAGTAAGATATTCTTTTACACTTTCTGGCGTATATTTTACGTAAGTTGGGCGGATTGCTTCGTGAGCGTCTTGAGCACTTTTTCCCACAGCGTATTCAATTTTTTGCGGAGGCAAATCATCTGGATAATTTTTAGACAACCAATCACGAACATCATCAATGGCAGTTTGAGAAATTCTTACAGAATCTGTACGCATATAAGTAATTAAACCTACGCGAGTTGAACCAATTTGAATTCCTTCGTAAAGTTGCTGAGCAATTTGCATAGTTTTGCGTGAAGTGTAGCCAAGCCGAGTTGCACTTACTTGCTGAAGTTTTGATGTTGTAAAAGGTGCTTTTGGATGAACAGTTTTTTCAGTTTCTTTAATGTCGCTTACAAGACATTTGTTATTTTTAATTTCATCAATAATGTCATTTACGGCTTTTTCACTTTTTAATTCAGGTTTTGAACCTTTGTACTGAACTAATTGTGCTGTAAATTTAGTTTTGCCTTTAACAAAATCCGCATCAAGCGTCCAATATTCTTCAGGAATAAAATTTGTAACTTCATCTTCGCGCTCGCAAATAAGTCTTAACGCAACAGATTGAACGCGACCAGCACTTAAACCATTTTTTACTTTTTTCCAAAGAAGCGGACTTAAATTATAACCAACCAATCTGTCTAAAACGCGCCGAGCTTTTTGTGCGTTAACTTTTGCCTCGTCAATTGTGCCAGGATGCTTTACGGCTTCTTTTATGGCAACTGGCGTAATTTCGTTAAATACAATTCGATTTATTTTTGCCGAAGTTTTATCTTTAAGTGCATTATTTAAATGCCAAGCAATTGCTTCTCCTTCACGGTCATTATCCGACGCAAGTAAAACTTTTGTTGATTTTTTTGCATCAGACTGAAGTTCTTTTAGCAATTTTGCTCTTCCGCGAACCGTAATATATTCTGGTTGAAAATTATGCTCAACATCAATCGCCAAACGACTTTTAGGCAAATCAATAAGATGTCCCATAGAAGCTTTAACCATATAACCAGTTCCAAGATAATGTTCAATAGTTTTTGCTTTTGCTGGAGATTCTACAATAACTAAAGTTTTATCAGTTGTGGCGGACTTTTTCGCTGATTTTTCAGTTTCTGTGGACTTTTTTACTGACTTTTCCGATTTTTCAGTTTCTGTAGATTTTTTCACTGACTTTTCAGATTTTTCAGTTTCTGTGGACTCTTTTACAGATTTTTCAGATTTCGCTGATTTTGCTGACGTAGAAGATTTTACTTTTTTTGTTTTAGATGCAGACGACTTTTTGACCGTAGCATTTTTTTCTACAGGTACTTCTGCTTCTTTTTTCGTTCTTTCAGCCATAAAACAACCTCTTCTTAATTAAATTTTAATAAGATTCAAGGATTTTTCTTAAAAAAGTGCAATCAACAAGCAATTTTAAAATTTTCCTTAGTTCTTAAAATAAATTTAATTGTTTATTTTTTGTTTCTTTTAAGGAATGTGTTCCCGGAGCATCTGTTTTGGCAACAAGATATTCCTTATAATTATTTATAAGTGGAGCACCTTCTTCAAGATACTTTTCTACCCTATTTATATTTTTTTTCTGTGTCAAGGCAAGTTTTTTTTCAATTTCTTTAGAAATAAGCATTGCATCTTTGCACAAACAAGATTTATGTATCATTAAATCGCGATTATAATCAAGAGCAAATTCTGCCGTAATTAAGGCTCCGCTTGAGGGAGGCGCTTGAATTACAACAACACAAGAACTTAAAGCCGCAATTATTCGATTTCTCTGAACAAAGCGAAAATTTTCTGCTGGAGTTCCAGGAATATATTCACTTAAAATGCAACCTTTTTGCTCTAAAATTTTCTGAGCGATTTTTTTGTTAAAACTTGGAATTATTGTATCAATTCCGCAAGGCAAAACTGCAACCGAAGTTCCCAAAATATTTTTTTGGTCTCCTGCAAAAACTGCACCTTTGTGAGCTTGAGAATCAATTCCGTAAGCAAGTCCGCTTACTATGACATTATTATCCAAGACAGCATCTTTTGCAAATTCAAATGCTGATTTTGAACTTTCAAAGCAAGTTTTTCTTGTTCCAACAACCGAAATTGTATTTTTTTTAAGAACATCTAAATTTCCGCGATAAAAAATCATAAAAGGCGGATCTTTTATAAAACGTAACAAACTCGGAAATTCACTTACATCATCATAAGAAACACAATTAAGATTTAATTTTTCCATTAAAGACGCAGAATATTGTGTTAAATCGTGCAGTTTTTTTCCGTTAAATTTTGCAGTTTTAAAACTTCGGTCAACAATTTTTGAAATATCATCAAGCGACAAATCACAAAGTTCTTCAAAAGAATCAAGATTTTGACAAAGAATAAGTTTTTCTTTTAAGGTTAAAAAACTCAATGAGGAAATAGCAATTTTTTTTAAATCCATATCACTCAAAAATAATTATTGCTGACTTTGTGCGTCAAGAACAATTTTTTTATTTGCTTGAGCTTCTGCAGTTTTTTGAGCATTCGGATTTATAGAAATAATTCTGTCGTAAAGTTGAATCGCCTTGTCAAATTCGTAATTTGTATAATACGCTCTGGCAAGAACAAACATTCCATTTGTGTCTTTTGTTTGAGTTTCAAGAAATCTCTCAAGATAAGGAATTGCTTTTTCACTTTCGTCTAATTCAAAAACGTAAAGAACTCCAATTCCGTACATTGCTCTATAATAATTCGGATTGATTTTTAGTGCCGTCAAATAAGCGTTTTCTGAAAGTCGCAAATAATTCATTTTTTTCTCTAAACTTGAAGATTTTTGCCCAGCAGCTTCATAATCCAAAGAAGAATTTGCAAGATAACCGGCACAAACTGCAACATAAAAATAAAGATTTGCATTGTCTGGATAATAAGTGATTGCTTTTTGGAAACATTCAAACGCTTTTCCGTACATTTGCTGATCTAAATAACGCGTTCCTAAAATTTTGTACCACATTCCAACTTGACCTTCCGTAAGCGAAAGATCCAACGCTCGAGTTTCATATTTTTTGATTGCTTCTTCAAGTTCTTCTTTTGTAGTTGGATTAGAAACGCCTTCTTCCAAACGTTGCATTCTTTTTATTGAATTATAACTTGGAGAACATGAAATTGACAAAATCAAAATTAAAACTAAACCTAAAAAAATAAAACTTTTTTTCATAATTTTCTCCTATAAAAAATTCTGCGGATTTTAATGATTTTTTACTTTAACTTTACATTTGATTTTGATTTTAATTCAGTTTTTAAATTTGAAGATTCTGCATCAGAAGTCAAATGTCCAGGAAAATATTTTTTATGATAATCTTGCATTTTTGAATCTTCAATATGCGTATAAATTTGCGTTGTTGAAAGATCAGAATGACCTAAAAGTTCTTGCACAGAACGCAAATCCGCTCCTCCAGCCAAAAGATGAGTTGCAAAAGAATGTCTTAAAGTGTGAACTTTTGCATCAAGCCCAAGTTTTGCTTCAATACTTTTAAAATTTTTCCAAACGCCTTTTCGCGTTAAAGGATTTCCGCTGTAATTTACAAAAACATAATCTAATGTAGAAGATTTTACAATCTTTGGGCGAACTTCAAAAATCCACTTTTTAAGCCAAAGCTTTGCATCTTCTCCAAAAGGAACAATTCTTTCTTTTGAACCTTTGCCCAAAACTCTAATAAATTCTTCGTCAAAGTGAATATTGCTAATCAAAAGCGAACACGCTTCACTAATTCTAAGTCCGCAACTGTAAATAAGTTCATACAACGCTCTGTCTCTTACGCCAAGATTTGTACTTGTATCAATTTGTGCTAAAATCTGATCAACTTGCTCAAGCGACAAAACCTTTGGAAGTTTTTTACTTTGCTTTTGCGTTTCCAAATTGAGTGCGTAATTTTCTTGCCAAACTTCATTTTCTGTTAAAAAATCGCCAAAAGTTCTTATTGCAGACATATCTTTTGAACTTGTTGCTTCATCAATATTTTGAGTTTTTCGTTCAGCAAAATAAT
>CAZLXK010000047.1:0-13189 GCA_964563305.1 uncultured Treponema sp. | reverse complement strand
ACAAAAGATGGAAAAAAGGCAAAAGGCAAAATCGAACTTGATCCAGAAGTTGAAGCTAAAGCAAAACAAAGAGTTAAAACTTTACTTTCAAAGCACGTTCTTTATCCAGAATTAGATTTGGAATTTCTTAAAAAGGAATTTGTAAAGTAATTTAATTTTGATTTAAGAGCGAAAGGCAATTTTTTTGTTAATCGCTCTTATTTTTTGCAAGAAAGTTTTCGCTTAGCACGAAAATCACTCAAAAACTCAAACAGTTGCCAAAAAATCCGCTAGCAGAAACACTTTCTCCATTCGACAAAAGATGATTTACATCGCCCAAAGATTGAACTCGCCACACAAGTTCGCCAGGAACTCTTTCTTGTGAACCTAAAATCGTCACAGAACTTGGAGCAACAAAAAATCCTTGCCACAACTGAACAGGACTTATGCCAAGCAAATGCGAAATCATTACAAACATCACACCTAACTGACAAACAAAAACCAAATTTCGCTCATCTAAATCTTTTTGATTTGGTTGCAAGTGCGTGTCAATTTGCGATTCTTCTAAACTTAAATGCGGAAAGCAATTATAAATCGGCAAAGAATCTTCTAAGCGATTGTAATCGTAAGTTTCAAGAATTTCATCTAAACCAGAACAAACTTGCTTGTAATAATGCTCAATATTTGCATTTTTTAGCGTTTTATTTTTATAAAACTCATTTACATCAAAAAATTTTTTTTCAGAAAAATAATCTTGCGGAAGCCAATCCCAAGAAATTCTTTGCTTTCCAGTTTTTAAATCCTTTACAGGATAACTAAATTCTCTAAGCCAATCCAAAGTTGAAACTTTTTGCGACGAAGATGTCAAATTCAGACCTTTTAAGATTTCATTTGCAGTTTTTTGTGCTCGTCCCATTGGCGAAACATAAATATGCTCAATATTTTTCCAAGAACTTGCTCTTTTTGCTAAAAGTTCGGCTTCTCTAAAACCTTTTTCAGTTAGAGAATCATTTTTGTAATCAGGATCTGCGTGGCGAATAAAAATTAAATGCATAAATCATCTCCATATAAAACTTGTGATTTTCCTTTGCTCAAATTTTTTACAAGATTAGAAAATTCTTCTTTTTGATTTGAATAAATTTTTCCGCTTAAAGTTACAGAACTCGAAAAATCTTCACTTAATTGTGAAATATTAAACTTTGAAAAATGCCTTTTGATTTCTTCGTAAAACGAATAATCCGCAAGAAAAGAAAAATTCAACTTTTTTACAAGTTCTTCGGTTTTGCAAAGTGCAAGAAGTTCTTTAGTTCCGTTTGAATAAGCATGAACCAAACCGCCAGTTCCAAGCAAAGTTCCGCCAAAATAACGCGTAACAGTTACAAGAATGTTTGTAATGAGGCTTCCTTTAAGAACATCTAAAATTGGTCGGCCGGCAGTTCCGCTTGGCTCTCCGTCGTCGCTCATTCCACAAACTTCGCCTTTGCTTCCACAAATAAACGCGTGGCAAACGTGAGACGAATCAAAATATTTTTGCTTTTGCTCTTGAAGTTTTAGGCGAGATTCTTGTGCCGAAGAAATGCAAAACGCTTCTGCAATAAAGCGAGAATTTTTTATTATTTGAACATTTTTTTGATATTCAAGTAAAATTTTCATAAATCTGACTTTTTATTTTTTGATCTTGCAGATTTCTCAGAAAGATTTTCTGGTTTTTCTGAGGATTTTCGCTGATTTTCTGATTCAGCGTCGCTTTGTTCAGAAGAATCGGCGGTTTCGTCAGCGGAAGTAGCAACTTTTTCGTCGCTAGCGTCAACTTTCTCGCCGTCATCATCAGCATTATTGTCATCAACAAGAATTTCAGTTCTTCCGTCGTGAGTGTTTATATCATCATCAATAACAATTTTTAGCGAATGAGTTTTTATTAAATCGTTCACACTTAAAAGCGAATAATAATAAATTGGAATGCTAGAATAAATTTTTGCGAGAATCGTAAATTCTTCAATAAAAACAACAAAATTTAAAACTACAGAAAGCAATTCTAATCTTTGAGCCAAATTTTCAGGAATTGCAAATTGAAGTGCAGAACAAGCAATCAAAATTGCAAGATTTTTTAAGTTGATGTAAAAATTAAATCCAATAAAATGAAAATAATTTCTGTGAATCATCATAAAATTCTTTTGAAAAATCCGCTTTGTTGATTCAGAAGAAAAATCTCTTAAAACGCTCCAAGTAAAAACAAAAAACATCTTTATCGCATAATAAACTAAAGCAAAAACTAAAACCAAAATCATAATTTTTGGATAATAATTCATAAAAATATCTTGAAGATTTTGCTGATTTATTTCGAGAGAAAAATCAATGCTTGAAAAATCAAAAGTAAAAAAATTCTTAAATGCAAAAAGTAAAATAAAATCAATTAAAAGTGCAAAAGTTGAAATTAATGCAAAAATTGTTCCGATTTTATAAGGATGCGAAGAAAATTTGCTAAAGGCAGAAAAACAATCTGAAAATTTTGCATTTTTACTTACAATCGCATTTGAAAAATAAATCACCAAGCCAAAATTCAAAATTTCACAAATAATTCTTGCTAAAAAAACTAAAATCGCTGAAAAAATAAAACTAAACAAATAAGTTTGAGTGGAAACTGTTTGCGACAAACTTGCTTTTAAGATTGGAGATAATGCAAAAAAAACTAAAAAGTACTTAAAAAAACTTACAACTAAAATCTCTAAAATTCCTCTTGAATAATACGGAGCAAGATTTTGTTTTACAACTTCGTACATTTTTTTGTATTCTGGACGTTTTAATTTTGGAAATTTCATTAAAATAACTCACCTTGTGCTAATTCTGATTTTGCTTCGACGCTGAGCGAAACAACTTCCTTTGTCGCAAGTCTTACGCCTGACGCTTTTAAGCCTTTTTCTTCATAATTTTGAGCCAAAAATTCTTCACTTTGCTTTGAGCGTGGCTTTTGAACATATTGCAAAGTAAACTTAAATTTTGCTCTTGTGTCAACGTGTAAAACTTCCATTCCATCTGGAGCAAAATTATAATCACGATTCATAATCCAACCTGAAATTCTACAACGTTTTATGTAACAATATTTTGTTTTAGGATCGCGATAAATTATTGTAAATAAAATATTGTTGATGATTCCTTTGTCGGCATAATTTACGTAATACATTCCTTGATCAACAAAAAGTTTATCTGGAACATCGCAAACTGTCCACATTCCAATTTTTCTAACAATAAATATTCTGTCGAAATTTGTAACTTTTAAAACTTCGTGTCCGCCACTAATTGAAATTCCTAAATAACCTTTTTCTTCATCGTAGCGAAGTGAAATGTCGCGTTTTGCAACTTTTTTAACATCAACTGCACCAAATTTTGCAATTTGTGTGTGACGAACAAGATCTTCGCTTTTAAATTTTTTAAGCATATCGCCCAAATATTCAATGGCACAAGCGGTTAAATTTTTGAGCCTTTTGTTGATTTCTTTTAAGCGAGCATTTATTGTAGAAACTTGATCCTTATTTTTGTTTATGTCAAAAAGTGAAATGCGACGAATTGGGATTTTTAAGAGCGTTTCTACATCATCGTCAGTTACTTCTCGAACAAGTTCCGCTTTGAATGGAATAAATCCGTCTTTTACCGCTTTATTTACGGCTTCGGCAGTTTTCATCAATTCAATTTTTTTATAAATTCGCTCTTCAATAAAAATGCGTTCCAAAGTTCTTGCATGAAGTTCTTCGGTTAATTTTGCTCTTTCATATTCAAGTTCATCTTTTATGATTTGAACAAGATTTTTTGCGTAATATTTTATGATTTGAGTTGCAGTCATTGTAACTGGCATATTGTCTTTGATTACGAGCATTTGGCAGGAAATTGATTTTTCGCAATCAGTAAATGCGTAAAGTGATTTTTCAATATCTTTTGCATAAACGCCACGCGGAAGTTTTATTTCAATATGGCAATGATCAGTTGTAAAATCATCAATCGAACTGATTTTTATTTTTCCAAGTTTATAAGCGTTTTCGATTGAGTCGAGAAGTTGGGCGGAATTTGTGTCAACTGGAAGTTCTGTAATTACAATTTTCTTTTCGTCGCTCATATCAAACTTTGCACGAGTAATGATTTTTCCGTTGCCATCATTATAATTGCTTACGTCAATAAGGCCGCCGGTTGGAACATCAGGGAAAATTTCAAAAGATTCGCCTTTTAAGTATTTGATTTCTGCGTCTAAAACTTCTTTGATGTTGTAAGGCAAAATTTTTGTGCTCATTCCAACTGCAATTCCTTCAGCACCAATAATTAAGGCAACTGGAATTTTTGCTCGAAAAACTACAGGTTCTTCACTTCGACCATCGTAACTTGGAACATAATTTGTGATGTTTGGATTGTACAAAAATTCTTTCGCTAAAGGATGAACTCGGCATTCAATATAACGAGGAGCAGAAGCAGCGTCGCCTGTGTACATATTTCCAAAGTTTCCTTGCTTTTCAATAAAAATTCCTTTATTTGCAAGAACAACTAAGGCTCCGCCAATCGAAGCGTCTCCGTGCGGATGATATTTCATACATTCACCAACCACGCCAGCAACTTTATGAAATCTTCCGTCGTCAATCTTAAACAAAGTGTGCATAATTCTTCGCTGAACAGGCTTAAGTCCGTCTTCAAGATCAGGAATTGCTCTGTCGCGAATAACATAACTTGCGTATTCGATAAAGTTTTTATTAAACAAATTCTTAACGTATGCCATAAATTTTCCTATTTTTTAAAATTCAAAATTTCATAGAACATTAAAAAATGTACTTTGCTTGGCAAAGTGTAGATAGTTTCAAGCAAACTTCGTTGCAGTTTCGGCAAGGTTCTGATTAAAAAAAACAATCTGCACAAACGTATTCACAACGAAGTTTCAAGTGAGTGCGGAAGCCGTTTTTTAACGAAGGTTTCTTGTCGAACTCGCAACGTAGTTTCAAGCGAAGTACATTTTTTATTATTTTTATAAAATTTTAAGCGTCAATATCAGCAAGCAAATGCTTTTCTATAAACTCGCGACGCTCTGGCGTATTTTTTCCCATATAAAATTGCAAAAGTTTTGGAACTGCTTTTAACTGACTAATTTCAACCGGCGTTAAATGCATTGTTTTTGGGTCAATAAATTGCTTAAACTCTGAAGGATTTATTTCTCCCAAACCTTTAAATCGAGTAGTTTCACAACCTTTGCCGAGTTTTGCTTGAGCTTTGTCACGTTCTTCTTCGCTGTAGCAATAAATATTTTCTTTTTTATTTCTAACTCTAAAAAGCGGAGTTTCCAAAATAAAAACGCGACCAGTTGTAACTAATTCTTCAAAATATCCCAAGAAAAATGTCATTACTAAATTTCTAATATGATAACCGTCGTTATCGGCATCAGTTGCAATTATGATTTTTGAATAGCGCAAATTTTCTACATTCATTTCAATTCCAAGTGCACTCATAAGTTGATAAAGTTCATCATTTTTGTAGATTTCACTTTGCTTTTTGCCACACATATTTTCTGGCTTTCCTCGAAGTGAAAAAATCGCTTGAAAATTTGCATCGCGACTGTGAGTCATTGTTCCAGATGCAGAATCACCTTCAGTAATAAAAATCATAGAGTTTTCGCCTTTTGCTCCATCTTGAACGTGATATTTGCAATCTTTTAACTTTTTTATGCGAATGCTCACTTTTTTTGCCGCTTCTTTAGCTTCTTTTTTTACAGCACTTAATTCTGTGCGCAACTTTTCATTCGCTTCAATTTTTTCTTTTAATTTTCTTGCGGATTCTGGATTTTTGCGGAGCCATTCATTTAATCCCGACTGAACTTCACTAACAATCCAAGATCGAATATCAGTGTTTCCAAGTTTATTTTTAGTTTGACTTTCAAAAATTGGATCTTTTACTTTAACCAAAACAGCGCTACTCATTCCTTCGCGAACATCTTCCGCTTTATAATTTGAGCCATAAAAATCATTTACGCCCCGAACAAAACCTTCTTTGAAAGCATTTAAGTGAGTTCCGCCGTCAGCCGTATATTGACCATTTACAAAACTAAAATGATTTTCGCCATAAGAATTCGTGTGAGTAAAAGCAAATTTCAAATGTTCGCCAACGTAACTGCCAATCGGATAAAGTGCTTCGTCATTTATTTCGTTGTTCAACAAATCAAAAAGTCCGTTGTCACTGTGATATTCTTGACCGTTAAATTTTAGCGTTAAACCTTCATTCAAATAAGCGTAATTCCAAATCCGCTTTTCAACAAATTCTAAATTAAAATTGTACTTGCCAAAAATTTCTTCATCAGGAATAAATTCAAAATAAGTTCCGTTTGGTTGATTTTCTTTTAACTTTCCATTTCGCTCGCTCAAAAGTTTGCCTTTTTCAAAAACAGCCTCGCAACATTTTCCGTCACGAATTGAAATTACACGAAAATATGAAGAAAGTGCGTTAACCGCTTTAGTTCCAACGCCATTCATTCCCACAGAAAACTGAAAAACGTCATCATTATATTTTGCGCCAGTGTTAATTTCGCTAACACATTCCACAACTTTTCCCAAAGGAATTCCGCGACCATAATCTCGAACCTTTACGCGATTATCTTTTACAACAATGTCGATTCGCTTTCCAAAGCCCATAATAAATTCGTCCACAGCGTTGTCAACAACTTCTTTTAAAAGAATATAAATTCCGTCGTTTTGATTTGAACCGTCGCCGAGCCGCCCAATGTACATTCCAGAACGCAAGCGAATGTGCTCGAGTGCGTCCAAATGTTTAATTTGACTTTCGTCGTAAACTTTTGATTTTGTTTTTTTATTTTTTTCATCCGACATATTTTTCTCTTTTTTACTGCTGATTTTATTTTCGTCTTTTAGTGATGAAGAACTTGTGGCTGTCTTTGTCGCAGAACTGGCGGTTTTCTTCGCGGAAGCGGCAGTTTTCTTCGCGGAAGTGGCGGTTGTCTTTGCGGAACTGGCAGTTTTCTTTGCTGAACTGGCAGTTTTCTTCGCGGAACTGGCAGTTGTCGCAGAAGAAGCGACGCTTTTCTTTGCAGAACTTGCAGTTTTTCTTGCTAAACTGGCAGTTTTCTTCGCAGAAGTGGCGGTTTTCTTCGCGGAAGCGACACTTCTCTTTGCGGAACTGGCGGTTGTCGCAGAAGAAGCGACGCTTTTCTTTGCAGAACTTGCAGTTTTTCTTGCTAAACTGGCAGTTTTTGTTGCAGAAGCGGCGGTTGTCGCCGAACTTGTCGCTGATTTTTTTTCAAGCGACGCTTTTGCAAAAGTGTTTGTCTTTTGTTTTTCAGCGGAACTTGTCGCTGAAGTTTTTGTTTCGTTTTTATTTGTCGATTTTTTTGAAGAACTTAGAACTTTTTTTTCAGATAAAGTTTTTGCTCCACTTTTTACTGAAGATTTTTTTGCTGAAGACTCTGATTGCAATTTTCCACCCATAAAATTTATTATAAACGGCAAGGGATTTTTTGTCTATGTTAGGATTTAGGAGTTAGTTGTTAGGAATTAGAAACTAGGATTTAGAACTTAGCACGGACTTTTTGCAGTTATGGCGACTCATGGAAACTTCATTGCAAGTTCATTGTCGTCATTTTGAACTAATTTCAAGCTGACGACACGGATGTTACCTAAAAACTTCAAAGATATTAAGAATTTGCAAAGCAAATTCTTGAAACCGACACGAACATCGGAACGTTATCCAAAATCAAAAAAAATGTGGTTCCTAATGCAAAAATCATCAAAAACCACAAAAATATATTCTAAAAGTAAAAATACAAAAAAATCAGCAAATCAATAAACGCTTAAAATTTTATTAAGTTTATCTTTGCCAATAATCCGCAAGAACGAACCTAAACGCGGACCTTGTTCTGCATCAACTAAAACCTTGTACAAAGTTTTAAACAGCGATTTTGGTTCAATTTTCATATCAGTCGCAATATCATAAATCGCTTGCTGACATTCTTTGTCAACTGTAAACGAATCAAGTTTAGGCACAACTTCATCACGAACACGCCGAACCGCTTGAGTCATTTGTTCATCAAGTTCCGCTTTTGAACCGTCAGTCCGCAACTTAAAGCAAAAATCTGGAGCACAATCCGGAGCACTTTCTGTAATCCAATACCAAGCACATTGACATCGCCTTTTTAAACATTCAACTTGCTCAAGCTTAACGTCTTTTAAAGAAGCAATCACGCTATCAATATCACCGGAATAAGTTTGAAGAAGCGTTGTAAGAAGACGGAAAGGAACTTGATAAGGCATTACGCTCGGCATTCCGCTTTCGATTTGGCTCAATTCATAAATACGTTTTTCGTGCAAGAAAATATCTTCGTTTTTCGCTTTGTCAATTCCCCAAGCAATTCGCTCAGTTCTGTCATATTCTTCGTAAACGCTCACAACATCAAGGTCAAAACTAATAGAAAATTCGTGATCAACTTTATTTGAAGCAAAAATGTAGCGCAAAACTTCTGGCTGGTAAACTTCAAGAGCATCAACTAAAGAAATAACTTTGCCTTTTGACGATGACATTTTTCCAGGAACGCCTTTCAACTTTACAAAATCATATTTCATTGTAACCGGAGCGTCCCAACCAAAAACTTTTTTAGAAACAAGTTTCGCTGTGTCGTAAGAACCGCCCGGACTTATGTGATCTTTTCCGCCAGGTTCAAAAATGACTTTCTCTTCATTCCATCGCATTGGCCAGTCAACTCGCCAACCAAGTTTAAACTCTTTTGAAGTTCTTAAATCGCCATTTTCTTCGTGTCCGCAACTTGTACATTTGTACGAAACGCCATATTCGCCGTCGTAAGAAGTAATTTCTGTAGTGTCTTTATTGCATTTACAACAAAACGCTGCAATCGGCCAATAAACATCGCTTTCTTTCATTTTGTGTTCATCATCACGGTAAGCGTTCAAACATTCTTTAATTACTTCACGATTTTGCATCGCCTTTTTCATGCCTTCAGCGTAACGATTTGCTCTGTAACGGCTCGCTTGATACAAAAACTCAGGATAAATTCCCACGCGAGGCAATTCTTTTTCAATATCAACTTCGTGATGACGAGCATAATTTTCGTCACGACCAAAAGTGTCAGGAACCATCGTAATTGGAAAGCGAAGATATTTCTCTAAAACTTCAGGTTTTGGCATATTTGCAGGAACTTTGCGAAAAACATCATAATCGTCCCAAGAATAAATAAAACGAACATTTTTGCCACGAGATTTTAGCGCTCGAACAATCAAATCAACTGTAATAATTTCGCGGAAATTTCCAATATGAACAGTTCCCGAAGGAGTAATTCCGCTCGCACAAGTATAAAGGTCTAAATCGCCTTTTTCTTTAATAATTTTACTAGCCACTTGGTCAGCCCAATGACATAATTCTTTAGAAGATTCAGTTTGTGTATTCATAAAGCAAGATTATAAACATTTTGTCCAGTTTTTACAACTAAACGGATTTTGTTAGGAGTTAGGAATTTGGAGTAAATCTTTTAAGTAAAGGCTTTTCGCGGTTCCGCTGTTCGCTCCATTGCTTCGCAATCCGCCGTTGGCGGCCCGCTTCAATCCGACTAGAACTTTTCTCTCGCCCACAATTTTCTTCGTTGTATAATATTTTCTCACCGTTTTTTGCAAAACTAACAGTAAATGCATTATTATAAACTGTCCGCTCTAAACAAAACCGCCAGTCAAAAAAACTTAATCTTCAATTTTATAACAATCAAAACCTGCGTTTTTAAGTTTTTGTCCAAGCGAAAGTTTTTCATCTTCGTCAACTACAACAATAAAATATGTAGTTCCGCTACTTCGCTTTTCGCGGTAAAAATAAGCGTCAAAATTTTTTGCTTTAAGCTTTTCTACAAGTTCAGCGGCATTTTTTTCTTCGCGAAAAAGTCCAAGTTGTTCTTTAACGCCAGATTTTTTTTCTCTCTCGTAAGAATTTGCACTAGAAATCGCACTAGAAGAACTTGAAGAATTTGATTTTGTGCTAAGATTTTGATTTTTTGCCGCAACATCAGCAAGTTCAGACTTCACATCAGATTTAACTTCGC
Source organism: uncultured Treponema sp. (assembly GCA_964563305.1). GTDB lineage: Bacteria > Spirochaetota > Spirochaetia > Treponematales > Treponemataceae > Treponema_D. Next base: position 3,138 of record CAZLXK010000047.1, on the reverse strand, counting down.
TAGTAAAATTTCCGCTCGATTTTTCAGCGTCGCCAAAATCCGCAAAACCGCCAAAATCGCCCGAAGTTCCAGCCAAAGAATCATCAGATTTTACATTTTTCGGAACAAAATACCAAAACGGAACGCTTGCAATTTGAACATTTCCGTTTACAATTCCAGTTTCCGGGCTCAAAGGATAATTTTTTTTCAATTCATCAGCGTAAGAATTATCTTCAGTTAAATACCACAAAGTAAAAAGAATCGCAGGCTTTACATAAGACATCGAGTTCATTTGCGAATATGCTTTTAAAAGTTGAATTGAATCTTGCGTTTCTTCATAATTTGTTGCCTTACAAAGACTTGCCCAAACGCTATACAAATTTACAAAAGCTAAAATTTCAGGATTTTTTGAAGATCGAACTGCAGAATTAAGATAAGAAAATGCCGTTTCCCAATCGCCAGAGTTTAAACTTGAGCGAACTGCGTCCAAAACTAACTGTTCGGTAGAAACTTTGTCCATATTTTTAGCGTCGCCCGCCGTAATTCCTGCCGCACTTGCATAAGATTTGCTCGCATCAGAAAATAAACCAAGTTGTTCTTGTAATTTTCCTAAAAAATACAAAATTGAACGCTTGTCGGCCAAAGTTTCGCAACTAGAAAGATTATTTTTTATGTACAAAATTGAATCTTGAACTGCTTCTTGATTTAAAGCTTCATTTTTTAAGCTTTCAGCAGATTTTTTTCCCTGAGATGATTGAACTGATTTTAAAGTCTGACTTGTTTGAGAAAAAATATTTGTAGCAAAAAGTAAAATCAGCAAAAAACATAAAACTTTTTTCATCTTAAATCCTAAGTTTCAGATTTTTTTAATGCAATTTTTTAATTTGCTTTTGGAGGAACATAATTTGCGTCACTTACATCAATTTCAGTTTCAGAATTTGAAGATTTTGCCGAATTTTCAGAGTTTGAACTTTCTGATTTTGATGAAGATTCCGCTACATTTTGCACGGAAGTTTTTGTTGTAGTTGTTGAAGTTTTATCTTTTTTGTTTTTATTGAACTTTGAATTTTTGAATTTTGAAGTTTCACTTTCTGAAGATTTATCAAGTTTAGATTTTCCCTTTCCAATCGTAAAAGGAAGCGTTACTAAAACGCCTAAAATAAATGACACAAGTAAGGCTGCAAAAACTGGAATATTTGTAAAAGTATGAAAAAACCAAATTGTACAAACATTGCTTAAATTAAATCCAGTTAAAACTGCAACTAAAACTACTAAAACTAAAATTAAAATCAACTTTATTGGCATAAATTTTCTCCCAAGACTATTTTTTCAATAAATTCAATATAAAATATTAAAATCTACAAAATCAATATAAATAGTAATCGGAAAAATTCCAATCAAAAATGAATTTTATTTGTTTAACTAAAATTTCGTAGTAGAATCAACTGGCGAATAATGTGCAAGTTTGTAAACTGACTTGTATTTATCTAAAAGAAGGCAAACTTCACTTGGAACTGTAGAAAATTTATTAAAAAACGAATCAAAATCTAAAAGTCCTTTGTCCAATTTCATTTCAATAATGTCGTCCATTTTTTCGCCTTTTTCATAATCAGCGGCTTTTTTGTAAAGTGAATGTTTATTTGCAAACAAAATCAAAACTGCTTCTTTTAATTCGTTAGGAAAATTTTCCTTTGTGTAGAAATATTCAAGAGAAAATCCAAGATAATAATCAATATCCTTAAAAGAATCGTTTAAAAGTCTTAAATCAATTTCTTTGTCAAGTTTAGAAAGTTTAAATAAATTAGCAACGTAATTGTAATTTAAAAGTCCTTCTTTTGATGATGTATATTTTGGCTTGCTCTGTGAATATTTCATTACAAACTCCAAATTTTTTGTTTTACTTTTTATTTTGAATAGAATTCAACAACGCTCTGTTCATTGATTTCTACAGGAATTTCACTGCGTTTTGGATTTACTGTTATAGTTGCACTAAAATTTTCTTCGCTTCGTTCAATGTAAGGCAATTTTGATTTGTTAAATTCCAAAAAGCATTTTTTAAATTGTTCATTTTTTCTCGATGATTCTTTTAGTGAAATTGTTGAACCAACTTTTACTGAATATGAAGGAATTGTTATGCGTTTTCCGTTTACAAGAATGTGTCCGTGACTTACCATTTGGCGTGCCATTCTGATTGATGAAGCAAATCCCATTCTGTAAACCAAATTATCTAATCGCATTTCCAACATGCAAATTAAAACTTCGCCAGTTTTGCCTTCTGCTCTTGCAGCATTTGCATAATAACGGCGCAACTGTTTTTCCATAATTCCGTAATAAGCTTTAACTTTTTGTTTTTCAATAAGTTGAAGTCCGTACTCACTTGTTTTATGAGTTTTCTTAAAAGCCGGTGCGTTTGCTCTGTTCATTGCTTTTGGATGTCCGCACACGTTTACACCCAATCTTCTGCATTCTTTGAACCGAGGGCTTCTTCTAGTTGCCATAGTTTTCTCCTTTTAAAAATTTGATTAGCCAATGCTAACTTAAAATATCTAATTTTATACAAAATTTTTAAGTTTTAATCAACAAGTTAGCAAAATCTAACTCATTTTTATTTGATTTGGAGCGAATTTTTTTATACTAACCCGCTTTTCAAGGTTTCGCTGTTCGCTCCATTCTCTGCAAAAATCTGTCCTCCTGAACTCTGCCTGTCGGCAGACAGGTTGTTTTAGGGTCTGTAAATATTAAAATTAAAATCTTACCTTTTTGAGCAAATCGTTATTTGCAGAGAACGCTCCTTACGTCGTGCCTTTACAATCGGGGCTAGGCTTTCCTGCAAAAAGCGTTAGAAATCCCAGCATCGTGTCAACTTCGGCAGGTTTTAGCCTAAAGGTTTCAAGAATTTGCTGGCAGTTAAAGTCGTAAATTGGCACTTATCTATCGCGTTAGGGTATGGAAGCCCTTTAGTCTCGGGCAAAAACTTAGTTTTATTAGTAACAGATTCCGAAACTAGTTCGGAATGACAATTTTTTTACGAACTGACTGTCGATTTTTTTTGCCCGAGATGAGCGAATAGCGAAGGCTGGAACACCCGACCTGCCGACAGGCAGGGAACGCCCAACAAACTCCTAACTCCTAACTTCTAATTCCTAAATCCTAGCGTCT
>CAZLXK010000046.1:0-13198 GCA_964563305.1 uncultured Treponema sp. | reverse complement strand
ATTTTGCGCGGGGAACTTCGTTGCATTTTGCGCGGGGAACTTCGTTGCATTTTGCTGATTTTCGCCATTAAGTTCGCCACTTTTGTTAGTTTTGATGATTTTAGTGATTTTGTCACTTTTAGATTTTTCGTCAGATTTTTCTTTCTCAAAATTATAATCTTCGCCTTTAAAATCAATTTTATCTTGAAATTTTGTGCTAAGATTTTGTTCACTTTCAAAACTAAAAGTTTTTTCGCTTTTTCTTTGATTTTTTTGAATATGACTTTCTGCAATAGAATAAATTTTATCAATAAAATCTTGAAGCATTGATTGCTTCATTTTGGCAAGATCAGGCTTTTTTATTACAGAAAGAATTCCAATTTCAAAACTCTTAAAACAAACGTCAGCATAATCTTCAGTTGTAAACGCAACAATTCCCGGATTCGACTTAGACAAAATTTCTTTTGAACTTTCAAGTCCGTTCATAATCGGCATATTTAAATCCATAATTATAAAATCGGGCTTGTACAAATCATTTTTTTTGATTGCATCTCGACCATTTTCTGCACTTGGACACAATTCAAATCGCTCGTCTTGCTCAAAAAGACGCTTTAACATAGAACGCACAACCAAAGAATCATCAACAATCAAAACTTTAATTTTCATAATCTTTAACTTTAAGCTACCAATCTACAGAAAAAATCTTAAACTTCCAGCAAATCACTTTTTATTTTTTTTATAATCGATTCCAAATTTACTAAAAACGTAGGATTTTCAAACTTTGAACTTTCTGAATCAAAGACAAAATTTTCATCTTTAACTTTTTGAGTTTTTTTCAAATCTGCAAAAGAAATTGAACCTTTATAAAATCCATTTTCGCTTTCTGACTTATGAAAATCACTTTCAAAATCACTAAAATTATAAAAATCTTCAGCGGAATTTACTCTAAACATAATGTCTTCGTCGCTTTTTAAAACTAAAAAGGAATTTCCGTCGCAAGATGAACCGCCAATTAAAGCCGAAAAATCAATTACCGTATACAAATTTCCAAAGTAACTAATTACGCCGTTTATATAATGAGGCAAAAACGGAACTGGCGAAATAAATTGATTTCTAACAATTTCTTTTACAAGTGCGGAATTTATTAAATATTTTTCATCTCCAGCACTAAACAAAAGATCAATTTCATTCATATTCGCTAAGATTATAGCACTTAACGCAAAATATAAAAAGTCAATCGCTAAACAATCGCGTCATGTTGAGGCAACGCCGAAACATCTATTATGTCGTAATTCTGAGACTTTAACCGAAGAATCTGTCACTTAACAAAACCGCCGCTTTTCTGCAATTTCTGCAACAACCGCAAACTTCTCGCAGCAAATCGACACGATGTCGGTAAAAATCTTTTGAAACTTCAAATATAGTGCTATAATTTAAGAGCAGTTTAAAAGGAATTTTATGCAATTTTCTAAAGAAGAATTTATTGGCGACTTTGTTTCAGAAAGTCTTGAGCAACTTAACATTGTTGACTCTAAAATAATTGAATTAAAAAACTCTCCTCAAAATTTAATTCTTGCAAAAGAAATTCTTAGAGCATTGCACACAATAAAAGGTTCTTCTCGAATGTTGGGATTTTCAAATGTCGAACAATTATCTCACGCGCTAGAAGACATTTTAAAAGATTTAGAATCACAAAAATACGAAATAAATGCACAACTCACAAGCGTAATTCTTGCTTGCACAAATCGATTAAGAACCGTACTTTTTAATGTAGAAAAAAATCAAAACGACAACATAAAAATTCAAAATCATCTTGCAACGTGCAAAAAAATTGTCGCTGGAAAATTTTTCAACTTAAGCGACATCGAAGAAGAAGTTAAAGCCGACATCGAAAATTCAGTAAACGAAAATAATCAAAAAACTCAAAGTTTCTCGCAAGATTTTTCTAATCAAATTCCTCAAGAAGAAAATGTTTCAAACATAAAATATGTTCGCACAGATTTAAATGTTTTAGATTCAATTATTCATTCTTTTGATGAACTTTTGATCAGACTTTTTCGCTTTAAACATCATTTAGAAACTTTAGAAAATCAATTAAATTCGCAAAATCAAAATAAAACGCAAGAATTTCCGCAAGTTCTAAAAGAAGAATTAAATCAATACGAAAATTCATTTTTAAATGTTCAACATTCAATCGTGGAATTAAGAATGTTGCCTTTAAATATTATTTTAATGCCTTTAAAAGTTGAAATTGAAAACGACGCTTTTAGATTAGGAAAAAATGTAGAACTAAATATTCCAGAATCAAATTTAATGTTAGACAAATTTATTCTTGAACATTTGCAAAAAATTTTAATTCAACTTGTAAGAAACGCACTTATTCACGGAATTGAAAAAGAAAATGTTCGTGAGCAAATCGGAAAAAATCCAAAAGGAAATATTACAATCAAAATCGGAAGAATTCAAAATCGAATGATTATAAATGTAATTGATGACGGTCAAGGTTTTAATTATGACAAAATCCGAAAAAAACTTAGAGAATTTGACGCTTTCAAAAATTACACAGAAGATGAAATAAATAATATGACAACAACCGAATTGCAAGAAATTCTTTTTGTAAACGGATTTACAACTTCTTCCAAAGTTGACAATTTTTCTGGCAGAGGAATTGGACTTAACATTGTTCGCACTGAAATTGAAAAAATAAAAGGCAAAATAAAAATCACTTCGCAAAAAAATCAAGGCACAAATTTTGAATTAAACATTCCGCTTTCGCTTACAAGTCAGCAAGGACTTTTTATTACCAACGGAAAATTAAAATTTATGTTACTTTCGCATTACATAAATGAAATTCTTGATTATTCGCCAGAAAATATTTCAATCATTCAAAATCAGCATTATATAAAAGTTAACGAAAAAAATATTCCGCTTTACTTTTTGTCTTCTATTTTAAACACGAACTCAAATGAAAACTTAAATTCCGTAATAATTGTTGAATATTTAAACACAGAAATTGCGATTGCGATTGATTCAGTTGAACAATACGAAAATGTTTTAATAAATCCGCTGCCAAAACTTTTGCAAAATGTAGAAGCGTTTCAAGGAATGGTTTACGACAAAAATTATTCAATCATTCCAATTTTAGACATTCCTTACATTATCAAAAAATTAAAAAATTTACTTTCTTACGAAATCAAAAAATACGAAACTTTTAACGAAACAAAAAAACAAAGAATTCTTGTTGTTGATGATTCTTACACAACAAGACAAATTGAATTAAGCATTTTTAATTCTGCAGGATATTATTGCGTTGGAGCGTCGGACGGAATTGAAGCATTTGATATTTTAAAATCTTCACATTTTGACGCACTTGTAACAGACATAAATATGCACAGAATGGACGGACTTTTGCTTATAAAAAATATTCGGGTTTTAAGCGAATTTGATTATTTACCAATTGTTGTTTTAACTGGCGCTTACGGAAAATATGACAGAGCAATTTTTATAGAAGCCGGAGCAAACGCTTATTTAACAAAAGCCGAATTTAAACGCGAAAAATTATTACAAACTGTAAGGGAACTTTTAAAATGAATGAAAAATCAGAAAAAATAATTCTTTTAGCAATAAACTCAAACACAATCATTGAAATCTTAAAAGGATTTTTTAATGAATCTCAAAAAAAAGAAGACAATCCTTTTACTTATAAAATTTTAACTGCAAACGATGGACAAAGTGCAATGGATTGCATTTTTGAAAATCAGCCAAACTTAATAATCGCTTTTACAGATTTGCCAATAATGTCTGGTTATGCAATTTGCCGAATTATAAAAAACACAGAAAATCTTAATAAAATTCCAATCATTTTGTTTTCGAGCGAAGACAAAGGCTACAACTTTTGGGCAAAAACAACTGGCTGCGATGCATTTTATGTTCAAGAAAAAGACAATCAAACAAATCTTGTAAATATTGCAAATGAACTTTTAAGTAAAAATCAAAATGTTTTGCCTAACGCAAAAAAAATTGTAAATCAAAAAGATTGCATCGAATTAGTAACAAAAGCTTACGACAAAGAACTTTGGCAACTTTACTTAACCAAACAAGCGTACGAAAATGCAGAATTAATTTCTGACCTTTTTGCCTTGCTTATAAAAACTGCTTCCGATCTTTCGCTGATTTACAACTACGACGCGTTTTCAATCATTATCAACAATAATCCCATTTTGGAATATTCTGAGCGAGCAAATTATATTTCCTTGCAAGATTTTGAAGATTTTAAGAAGATTTGTCATTCTGATTTTGAAAAACGATTTCCAGAAAAAAATTCTTATGATTGGTCAAAAGCTTTAAGTCGCGAAAATATAATTGAAACTTCAAGCGAAAAAACAGAAAAATTAAAAAATTACGCAATGTTTCCTTTGGAAGTAAAAACTGAAATTCCTTTTGTAATTCAAATTGCAAGTTCAAACGATTCAGAACTCACGGACGAAATAAATTCTAAGTTAAACAGTTTTGCAAAAATTTATTCAAGGATTATTAGCAAATCAATTTTGTTCAGAAATGCAATTCTAAAAGAAGACAAAATGCACCGCCTTTTTAGGCAATATCTTCCAGAAGACATAATCAGCAAAAAACTTAACGACGAAAATAAAACGTTTAACACGCAAGGAATTCGAAAAAAAATTGCGATTTTAGTTGCTGACATTCGAAACTTTACTTCGATTACAGAAAATCTTGAACCAAATCTTGTGGTTGAATTTTTGAACAAATATTTTACTCGGCTTGGCGAAATTATAATCAGAAACGGCGGAACTATTGACAAATATATGGGAGACGCAATTATGGCTTTGTTTGGTGCTTCTGATGATTCTGACAACAACGGTTATAAAGCGGCAAAAGCGGCTCTTGAAATGCAAAACGAAATTAAAAATTTTGGTGATGATATTGTAGGAATTTTGCAGTTAAAAGAAAATCAAAAACTTAAAGTTGGAATTGGAATTCATTACGGCAAACCAATTGTTGGAGAAATTGGAAGCATTGAACGCAAAGATTACACAGTTGTTGGCGACGATGTAAACTTAACTTCGAGAGTTGAAGGTCTTACAAAAATTTTTGGCGTTGATACAATAATCACAGAAGATATAAAAAAAGACATTGATGAAATAAATAAAAACTTTTTAATGAAAAATCATCCGCAAAAAAAAGAATTTCATTTTAGAAGTTTAGGAAAAGTTCGAGTTGTAGGAAAAGAAAAAGTTACGCGAATTTTTGAACTTTTTAGCGAAAGCGAAAAATACACAGAAACTTACTTAGCAAATTACAAAAAAGGTTTGCATCAATTTATGTTAGGAAGTCTTGAAAGTTCACTAAAATATTTTAACGACGCAAGAGCAGAACTTGCACTTCCCGACACAGAATTTATGATAAGTCAAGTTCACGAACTTGAAGAAGAATTTAGAGAATCGCCAGAACTTGAGCGAACTTGGGACGGTTCTATAAAAATGCTCATAAAATAAAAAACTGGCGGTACGACGGTCATTGTCGGGCGCTTGCTGAAGAAACAAACGGTCATTGAGCTTGTCGAAATGACAAAAACACTAAACATGGTGGTTTCGACTTGGCTTAACCACCGCATCTAAAATTTTGTTTGAGGAATTTATGGAATTAGAAACAGAATTTAAATCTTTTAAAACTCAAATGTTCAAAGTAAAAGTAAGAAATAATATTCTTACAGTTTTAGTTTTATATTTTTACACTTTTTTAGTTTCTAACCAAATTGATTTTGCAACTTTAATAACAAACAAAGAAAGCTTTTCTCTTCCACAAGATTTTTTTTACAAACTGAATTTTTACACAGCAGTTACAATTATTTTGTTAATAATTTTTCAGTTGATTTTGGGAACAATAATTCATTCATTTTTTTCTGATGAAATTTCTTCAGAAATCGATTATGAGCGAGAAAAAATTCAAGACAAAGATTTTGTAAACAATGAAAATGCAAAAATTTTAAGAACGCTTCTTGTTAAAAAAATTTCAAAATATCCTTTAAAAACAAGCATTGAAGTTGGCGTTCAAATGTTCTTAGCGTGTTTATGTTCTGCAATTTCTTTTGTGGCAATTTTTGAAATAAATTATTACAGAGCAATTTTGATTTTTACAACAGTAATTTTTGGCGTTATGCAAAGTGCTTTAGTAACTTACATTTCTGTAGAAAAACATTGTGGCACTTATACAAAAGAACTTGTTTCTTACGGAATTTCTGATGAAATTATAAAAGCTGAACACTTTTGGGGCTTAAAAACAAATTTTAGGATTTCCTTGCATTTTGTAATTCCAATCGCAAGTTTCTTTTTTTACGCAGTTTTATTTATGTTTGTTGCTTACAAAGAAAATATCAATCCAAATTTTCAAATTATTTATTTAATAATTATTCTGATTGTAAACAATATTTATAACATTTACATTGGATTATATTTTACTGTAATTCTTTCGAGAAATAATTTACGAATGCACAAATTGTTAAAGCAATTTAAAGACAAAACTTTAAGTTTAAATGCAAAAGAAAATATTCCTTTAACTTTTACGATTGAATCTGATTACAGCATTTATTTAATAAACAAAATAATTCAAAATCTTCAAAACATAAGTCAAAAATCTTCTGAAATTATGGACAACATATTAAAAAGCACAGAAGAACTTTCTCTCATAAGTGAAAAATCAGAAGTTTTAATAAGCAACAAAGAATACGAAGCAAAAGATTATCTTGAACTTATAAAATCTTCAGTGGAAAATATCGAAAAAACATCAAAGCAAATAAATAAAATTTCTTTATCTTCTAGTAAAACGCAAGCGTCAATTTCAGAAGGTTTAAAAATCTTAAAAACTTCTGATTCAAAAATTAAAGAAATTATTTTAGCAAATCAACAAACTGTAAAAGAAATAAATTCTCTTGGCAAAAATATTGATTCAATTTTTGGAATTATAAGCACGCTTGAAAAAATCGCTGAGCAAACAAGAGTTTTGGCGTTTAATGCTGAAATTGAAATTTCTTCTGATGTAGAAAATGGCGAAATGTTTCATATTATTACAAACGAAGTTAGAAGTTTAGTTTCAACAATCACAAATTCAATTCAGGAAATTGTTGTAAACTTAAAAGCGATTCAAGATTCTTCTGACAATTTAATTATTTCAAGCGAAGCCGAAACTCAAAAAATTTTTGATGGAAATAATTTTATTGAAAGTTTAAGTCAAAATTTTGATGATTTAAAAATTTCATCAGAAATTGCAAAAGACGATATTTCTTTTGTTGATAAAACTACAAAAAATCAAATTCACACTTTTGAAAATATTCAAGAAAATTTAACTGGAATTGGTTTAGATTTTTCTTATTTTTCAGATTTCTTTACAAAAATAAATCAAAAGTCTAAAGAACTTTACGAACTTTCTTTGAATTTTAAAACTCGCAAAAATCAGCAATCCAAAGAAAATCAAACTGAAACTTTGCAAAAAGGAAATTCAAAATGAAACTTAAAAATATTTTTCTAAAATCAAAAGATCCAAATTACAAATATTTTCACTTTTCAAAATACACATTTTTAAAATGTTTTCCGTTAAATTTTGTAATGGGATTTGTTGTATTTTTTATTGCCGCCCTTTTTATAAGACTTCCGTTTAATTACATTTTAAGTGCATTTTTTAATCCTGTACTTTTTGTGGCAATTTTAGTTTCGGGAATTGGTTGCACGTCGCACATTCTTATAACAAGAAGAGTTTCTGACGAACTTATGTATTGGAAACTTCACAAAATGAATCCGAGCGAAAGCACAAGACTTTTAAATAAAGTTCAAACTTATCCGCTTTTGAAAGGTTTTGAAACATTTCTTTGCTTTTGCATTTGCGGAATAATTACAGTTTTTTACGTAAGAAGGATTTTCAACGTTGACACAAAATTTTTAAAAGTATTTTTTACATTCATTTTTTTCTTTTCGTATTTTTACGGAATGATTATTGTAGACATTACAAATAAAGATTGTTCAAATTTTGCAATTGATATTGTGCAAAACGGAGTTTATGTTGATGAATCAAAATTGAATTATAAAATGAATAATATTTTTCTGTTTTTTATGTACATTGGAAATCCAATCATAATTGCAATAATTCTTTTTATTTTAACAGCGATTCTTTCTTATCAACAAGTTATAATTCATCCAAACAATTTAATTGCGAGCAAAACTTTAACTGAACTTGAAAGTCAGGGAATTTTTTTTAAGGCACAATTAAATCGAAGCGAAAGTTTATACAAATTAATTTTTGTTTCTATTTGCAGCACAATTTCAATTACGATTTTAGCTTTTGTTCATTTTAATTCCACAACAAAATACAACAAAAAACTTCAGGAAATTATTGAAAATCTTTTTGAAAACAAAAAAAATCTTTCCACGTTAAATTTGCCAGTTTCAAGATTTCGCGACAGTTCTTACACAATGCATCTTTTAGATCAAGCAATTTTAACTTTTAACAATTTTATGCAAAACAATGATTACATTGAAAATATTGTAAACGCAAACACAAATTATCTTTTAGATTTAACAAACGAATCTATTGAAAAAAATCAAAAACTAAAAGAAACGCTCGAGCCTTATTATGAACAAATGCAAATTTTATGCGAGCAACCAAAATCAAATGAAAAAAAACTTGACGATGTTATTTTGATTTCTTCAAAAATGATTGAATATATTGATTTAAGTTTTAAATATATCAACAACAATATAAAAGTAATGCAAGAAATTACAAATAGAAATCAAGAAACAATTTCTGAAATAAATGCACTTTCAAATAAAGTTTTGGGAATTTGGGAAATTATAAATTTGATTGACAATATTTCTGATCAAACAAAAATTATTGCATTTAATTCTGAACTCGAAGCAAACAATATTGACAGCGAAAATAAAAATTTTAAGAACATCGCAAAAGATATTAGAAATCTCGCAAACAAAACTTCAAATCTTACAGAAAAAATCCGCAAGCAAATAAATGCTGTTCTTGATTGTTCAAGACATCTTATTACTACAAGCAAAAAATGTATGAATTTTATAAATGAAGAAAGTGAAATTTCAAAAAAACTTTTAAATACTTTTGAAGAAATAAATCTTTCGATTAAAGAAACAAAAAATTTTTCTGACTTTACAAAAGATTTTCTTGATGAACAATTTGTTCATTTTTCTAAACTTACAAATCAGTTGCTAAAAATAAAAGACAGCGTTAATCAATTTCAAAATGAAAATAATACTCTTGTAACTTCGATTAAATCTTTAAAAGAAAGTTCAAGAGAAACTTTAACGAATTTGCGAGATGCAGAAAATTTTAATTTTGAAAGTCAAGTTGTTCGTTAAGTTTTAGGAGAAAATATGAATAAGAATATGGATAAAATCTTTAATAAAAAAAATAATTTTAACTTTATGTTTAAGATGATTTTACATTCTTTTGTTCCAGATATTTTGTCAGCATTAGCGATTGTTTTTTACGGAATAATTTCAACGCAAAGTTTTGAGCAAGCGAAACTTGTTTTGCGTCCAATCATTTTAATCATTTTAGTTATGCAATTTATTACGGTTCCGCTGATTTGCGTGATTGCTTACAACGGAATTTCAGAACATATTTTTAATTTTTACAACGCTGAAACTTCAAAAAAAGAGCGAACGCTTTTGCTCGAAAGTTTAATGTCTTATCCTTACATTTGTGCTTTAATTACTTTTGTTTATTTTGCAATAGGTTCGATTGTTCTTTACAGATTTTGGGGAACTACAAATATGTCGCAAAATATTCGCTACTTAAATTTGATAGAATATTTTTGTGGCTCTTATATTGCAGCGATTTTTGGTCACAAATACACAATGAATATTTGCACAGAAGTTGCAGAAGATATTGTTGAATCTGGACTTGATTATGAATATGTAATGCACAAAAAAACTTTTGGTTCTTCAATGTTTTCGCAAATGCTTCTTTACATAATAATTCCGCTGATTCTTGCAAGCGTTGTAAATTGTTCAATAGTTTTTGCTGAATACAAAGGATTTTTTTCTAAACAAATTTTGCCTGAATTTATGACAAAAACGCAAAATTACAGAATGATTTTTACTTTAAGTTTTAATGTTTGCATTCAACTTTTTTTGACTTTTATTTTTTACCGTTCATATTCTAAAAATACAAAGCGAATGACTGAATGTTTGGAAAAAATCAAAAATAAAGAATTTACTAGCAACGAAATTTTTAAAACTGCAATTACTGATGAATTTGAATATTCGCTTTACTTGTCAAACAAAATAATTGAAATGTTTAGAAAAATTCTTGAGCAAAGTTCAACTGTAGGAAACACAATCAAAACGGCAACAAGTGATTTTATTCAACTTTCAAATGAATCAAGCAGCGTTTCTATAGAACAATCAGCGGCAACTCACGAACTTTCAAGAACAATGGAAAGCGTAAGAAATTTGTCGCACATAATTGAATCTAAAATCGAAGAAGTAAGCAATCTTGCAAATAACACTTCTGAAGATGTAAAAAAATGTTCTGAAATCTTGAGCAAAAATATTGATAAAATGTCTGAAATTGTAAATGCAAATAATAATACGATTGACGGAATTTCAAACCTTAACGAAAAAATCACAAACATTTGGGAAATCTTAAAACTTATAAATGGAATCGCTGATCAAACAAAAATCATTGCATTTAACGCAGAACTTGAAGCGTCAAGAACTTCAACAAAAAATAAAAACTTTAAAAATATCGCCAACGAAATTCGGCAATTAGCAAACAATGTTGTGGCAAACACAAAAGACATTCGCGAAAAAACTTTAGCAATAAAATTATCTTCTGACAATTTAGTTCAAACTTCGCAAAATTGTTCAAAACTTATTAACGACGGCAAAAATTTTATTTTTGGATTAAATGATTCTTTAAAAGAAATAAATCAATCAGCAATAAACAACGCAAATAATTCTAAAGAAATTAAAGAAAAAGCAATTACGCAAACTGAAGCTTTTGAAAATATTGCAAACACAATCAACGAAATAAGCAAAACTGTTCAAACTTATGCAGTTTCAACTCAAACAATTTCTGACACAGCAGAAGCACTTTTTTCAAACACAGAAGAACTTGAAGAAACTACAAAAATTTTTAGAGGAACTGAAAATGAATAAATTTACGATTGAAAGAAAAAATACAAAACTTTTTTGGAAAAAATGTGTAATTTGGAATTTCGTTTATGCAGTTTTAAATTATTTACTTTTTGAATTTACACAAGTTCAAATTTTGGAACAATGGAAAGAATCAATTTATCCGCTTGTTATAAATTTATTGATTACAGCAATTTTTAGTTTTTCAATTTTTTATTTGATGATTGCTTACATAGGAAATTATTTGGATAAAAAAGAAGAATTTTTTTATAAATCAGAAAAACTTTCGTCAAAAGAAAGAACAATTCTTTTTGTTCACATTTCAAATTTTCCTACAAAAATTTTTGTTGCAAGTTTTTTCTATTATTTTTTTCAGTCGATTATTTTTGTGTTTTTGATTCAAAGAATTTTTTATGAAAATTTTTTAAATCAAAACTTAGCAATAATTATTTTTACTTTTATTTATACTTCGTACTTTTTTGCACTTTTAACTTACGCTGCAACAGAATCTTATTACGCAAAAATAAATTCTGAAATCTTTGCGAACGGAATCGAAAAAAGTTTTATTTACAAGAAAAAATCTTTTGGAATTCCTTTTAGTGCAAAATGTGTAATGTTTATTGCAATTCCGATTTTACTTGCGACAATTTACACTTTTTGTATTTTTTATAAATTTTTTAATCTTTACGGAACTGTGGAAAATTTACTTGATGCTCGCGAAAAAATTTTAATTGCAACTATTTTTAATTGCGTTGTGATTTTGCTTTGTACAGGAATTTATTTTAAGCAATATAAATCAAATATTATGACTTTGCAAAAAATCGCAACAAATTTTTTGGAAGGAAAAACTGAAAGTTCAGAAAACAATATTTCTTTGAACAACAAAATTCAATACAACATTTATCTTCTTGAAGAAATTTTAAAACAATATTCTGCTCTAATTTCAAAAGCACAAAAAATTGGAACTAACATTTTTGAATCCACAACTTCGCTTGCTGCAATTTCAAATCAGCTTTCAAACAATTCTAAAATGCAAAGTGGATTTGTAAACGGATTTAAAAACACAATGAAAGACGCTTACGAACTTTCTAAAAATATTACAAACTTAACGAGCGAAGTTTCAAAAGGCACAATTTCTACGCAAGAAAATGTTTTAAAAACTTACGACGTTTTGCAAAAAAATATCAAACAAATGAATTCTATAAAAAAATCAAATCAACTTATTATTGATGAAATTTCAAAATTTATGGAGCAAATGAAAAATGTTGATGAAATTGCAAGTTTGATTTACAACATTGCTGAACAAACAAAAAATGTGGCTTTAAATACAACTTTAGAAGCAATCAGTTCTACGCAATCAGAAAAAAATTCAGAAAATTTTAATATTGTTTCTATTGAAATAAAACGACTTTCAAATAGCACAGCGGAATCGATTAGGCAAATTCATTTTTATATTGATGACATTCAAAAAATTTCGCACTTACTTTTGGAAACTTCCGACAAAACTACAATCAATATTCAAGAATACGCAGAATTTATTGACGAACTTGAAAATCAATATAATTCGATAAAATCTTCTTCTGAAGAAGTTGCAAAAAAAGCGAACGACATTTCTAACACAGTTGAAGAACAAACGGTTTCTTTTAGACAAATTGTTGGAACTTTGGATCAAATTGGCGAGTCGATTGAAAGTTTTTCTCAGTCAGCACAAACAATTAAAACTAATATTGAAGAAATAAATAATGTGGCGAAAAATCTTACTTGATTTTGATTTGCGGATTTTCGGTTTGCTTAGAGGGCGGGCACTTTCTTTTGAGAACTGGCACTTTCTTTCGAGAACTAGCAGTTTGCTTAGAGAACTGGCTGTTTCTTTCGAGAACTGGCGGTTTCTTTTGAGAACTGGCAGTTTGCTTAGAGAACTGGCGGTTTCTTTCG
The DNA here is from genome assembly GCA_964563305.1 of uncultured Treponema sp. Lineage (GTDB taxonomy): Bacteria > Spirochaetota > Spirochaetia > Treponematales > Treponemataceae > Treponema_D. Next base: position 113 of record CAZLXK010000046.1, on the reverse strand, counting down.
AGAACTGGCAGTTTGCTTAGAGAACTGGCAGTTTGCTTAGAGAACTGGCGGTTTCTTTTGAGAACTGGCAGTTTGCTTAGAGAACTGGCGGTTTCTTTCGAGAACTGGCGGTT
>CAZLXK010000045.1:0-13216 GCA_964563305.1 uncultured Treponema sp. | reverse complement strand
CAATTCGAGCCTTGAATGTAATGAACCTTTAAGTGCTCTTATTTTAATGAATAAATTTGACGAAACAAATCCGCTTAAAAAAAAGATTTTGGCTGTAAAAGTCAACAACGAAATTTGCTCGCTCGACACAAAAATCGACATTAGTGCAAAACTTGAGCCAGTTTATTCAGACACTCGTGAAGGTTCGGCAATTTACCGACGTTCTTTGTGCTTTATTTTAGGTGCCGCCGCACACAAACTTTATCCAGAAAGTAGACTTTTAGTTGGTCACAGTCTTGGCTACGGATATTATTACACGCTTGAAGGAAACTTAAAACTTAACAAAAAAATAATTTCTTCGCTAAAGTCAGAAATGCAAAAAATTGTTGAGCAAGATTTGCCCATTGACACAAGTTTTATTTCTTATTCGCAAGCATGTTCTTTGTTTGAAAGCTTAAATCTTACCGAAACTCGAAAGCAATTAAATTATCGCTGCCCTTCAAGAATAAAAATTAATTCGCTTGGAGAATTTTCTGATTTATATTTTGGTCCGCTAGTTTCTTCAACTGGAGTTTTAAATGTTTTTGATTTAATGCCTTACAGCGAAGGATTTTTGCTTAGATTTCCGCGTCATTCTAAACCAGAAAAACTTCCGCCTTTTGAAGATCAGCCAAAACTTTTTGAAATCTATAAAAAATATAAAGAATGGGGAAAAAGGCTAAATGTTACTTCTGCAGCGTCGTTAAATCAGTTAATTCACGACAGAAAAGTAAACGATTTTATAAACATTACTGAAACTTTGCAAACAAAGCGAATTTCTGACATTGCTGACCAAATTCATCAAAAAGAATCTACAAAAGTTGTTTTGATTGCCGGACCTTCTTCAAGCGGAAAAACTACAACTAGCAAAAAACTTGCTCTTCAACTTCAAGCACTCGGTTATACGCCAAAAGTTATTAGTTTGGATTCTTACTACATTGGACGCGAACAAACGCCAAAAGATGAAAATGGAAATTATGATTATGAATGTTTGGAAGCTTTAAATATTGAACTTTTAAACGAAAATCTTGTTGATATGTTTAAGGGAAAAGAAATTAAACTTCCGAGTTATGATTTTCACGCTGGAAAAAGTTATTTTAAAGGCGACACAATGCATCTTGATGAAAATGACATTTTGATTATGGAAGGAATTCACGGCTTGAACGAAAAATTAACGCCTTTAGTTGATTCAAAATACAAATTTAAGATTTATCTTTCGGCTTTAACGCAATTAAATCTTGATGATCACAACAGAATTGCAACTAGCGACAATCGGCTTATTCGAAGAATTGTTCGAGACGCTCAGTTTCGCGGAAAAAGTGCCGCTGACACAATTTCGATGTGGGCGAATGTTCAAAAAGGTGAACGCTTGCATATTTTTCCGTTTCAAAATAACGCTGACGCAATGCTGAACACCGCTTTGGATTATGAACTGCCGGTTTTAAAAGTTTACGCTGATCCGCTTTTGAGATGCGTAAATCCTGAGCAAGTTGAATATGCTGAAGCAAACAGACTTTTGCAGTTTTTAAATTGTTTTAGCACGATTCCAGCAACTGCGGTTCCAAATCAATCAATAATTCGCGAATTTATTGGCGGTTCGGCTTTTCATTATTGATTAAACTTACACTTTCTTAAAGAAACTGGCGGTTTGCTTGCAAAACTGGCACTTGCTTGCGTGAAGTGGCAGTTTTGTCGCGAAACTGGCACTTGCTTGCGAGAACTGGCGGTTTTGTCGCGAGAAAGTGTCGCTTATGTCGCAGCAACTGGCACTTTGTTATGAAAACTGAAAATTTGTCGCAAAAAACGTCAATCATCAGATTTATACGCAAACAAATTTGTTGAAATATCTTCGTTACTAAGTTCTTCTTCTTTTTCGATTTCTTTTTTCCACTCAAGTTTTTTACGTTCTTGAAGTTGCTCTAAAACCTTAACTTTTTGCATTGCTTGCTTTACAATTTCACGTTTTTGCTCAGCAATCATTTGTGCTTCAACAAGTTGCTTTAAATATTCTTCTTTTTTTTGGTCCAAAAAATTTATGTAAATTTGAGATTTTGATTTTGCCAAAAAATCAGAACTTGGCTCATCATTTTCTTTTGTGACTAAAATTTTGTTTTTTGCAATTTCGTTTAGTTGATTTTGAATTTGCGTAACGCGAGCATTTGCCTTTCCTAATTCAAGTTCGGCTTGCTTTTGCTCAAATTCTCTTAAGGTTAGGATTTTTTCCATTGAAAATTTAAATTTTTTCATATTAAATCCGCTTTACGAAGCGTTTGGATCTTCTTCGTATTCTGATTCAGGAATTTCAATTCCGCTTAATTCAGAAAGTCGTTTTAGCGTATCTTTTATGTCCGCTTTTTCATCAACATCTTGACACAAAAACTCTTCTATTGCTTTGTGATGTTCAATCGCTTCATCAATTTCTACAGAATTTCCACGCTGATAAACGCCAGCCACAATCATTTCTTCTTGACTTTGATAAGTGCTCATCCATTGTTTAACTCGCTGAATTGCTTTTCTGGAATTTGGTCCATTAACACGATTTATTAAACGACTTACACTATTTAAAACATCAATCGCTGGAAAATGCTGCCTTGCAAATAAATCTCTGCTCAAAATTATATGTCCGTCCAAAACTCCACGCACTGTGTCGCTAACAGGTTCATCAAAATCGCCACCATCAACTAAAACTGTGTAAAACGCTGTGATTGAACCTTTGTCATTAGTGCCAGTTCGCTCCAAAAGTTGCTGAGTTAAAGTAAACGCACTTGCCGGAAAACCGCGTCGCTGCGGAGGTTCGCCATTCAAAGTTCCAATATCGCGCTGAGCCTGACAAAATCGAGTTACGCTGTCCATTATAAACATTACGTCTTTGCCTTGATCTCTAAAATATTCAGCAACCGCCGTCGCTACATAAGCCGCACGAATCTTAGCGATTGGACTTTGATCGCCAGAAGCAAAAACAATAACTGAACGTTTTAAGCCTTCAGTTCCCAAATCGCGAATCAGAAATTCCAAAATTTCCCTTCCACGTTCGCCAATTAAACCGATTACATTTATGTCGGCACTTGTATTTCTTGCAATCATCGAAGTTAAAGTGCTTTTTCCAACGCCCGAACCTGCAAAAATTCCAAGCCGCTGACCTTTTCCAACCGTTAGCAAAGCGTCAACTGCACGAATTCCAGTTACAACTCGCTTTTTTATAATTGTTTTTGTTAAAGGATTTGGAACGCTTGCAATCGCAGGATAATATTCGCTTACGTTTAAGTCGCCTTTTTCATCGCAAGGACGCCCGGTTGCATCTAAAACTCGACCTAAAAGATTTGGACCAACAGGAACTTCCAACATTCTGCCGCTAGCCACAACTGTGTCCCCAACTTGAATTCCCTCAGTCGATTCGTAAGACATAAGTTTTACAGTTTTTTCGTTTAAGCCCACAACTTCGGCAAGAACTTTAGTTTGATTACTGTCAATATAGATTGTACAAATTTCGCCAATCACACAACGCGGACCTTCGCTTTCAATCAGCGAACCTTTTACCGAAGTGATTTTTCCAGTGTATTTTATTGTATCAGTGCGTTCAACAACTCGAATATATTTATCAAAAAATGATTCCATACAAAAACTCGCAAATTTTATCAAAAATCAGCAAAATCCGCGTAATAATTAAGCGTCGGGATTTTGAACTTCAGACTTTGGAACGTTTTTTATTGGAGCAATATTTAAAATTTGAGTTTCAAGTTCACTAAGTTGACTTGCAATTCTAGCATCAATCGCACCAAAATCAGTTTCAACAATGCATCCGCCTTTTTCCACAGAACTATCTTCAACAACATAAATATTTTTAATATTTTCAACTTGCTTTATAAAATCTTTTATGTGAGCAGTCGTAAGTTTTACATCTTCAAGATTTACACGCAAAGTAACGTCGCCACGACCTTTAACTTTTTTAAGTGCCTGAATTACGTTTGCCATAATTACAGATTTTTGATTTTCACTCATAATTTTTACAACTTTACGGGAAATCAAAAGTACAAGGCTAACAATTTGCTGTTCTGTTCCGTCAAGAATTTCTTGCCTTTTTTGCTGAATTGCTTCAATCATTTTGTGAAGTCGCTCAACCAAACGTTTTGCTTCTTCGTTTCCTTCTTGATAACCATCTTCGTGACCTTTTTCATAACCGTCGTGATTTGAGCGATCAAAAATTTCTTGTTCTTGTTCGTGAGCTTTTTTTATAATTTCGTCCGCTTGAAGTTTTGCTTTTTCAACAATTTCGTCCGCTTCTTTTTGAGCATTATTTTTTAAGATTTGAGCTTGGTCGCTTTGATGTTTTACTTGAGCAAAGGCAGCATCTTCTGCATTTTTTACAATATCATCCGCTTTTTTTTGAGCGTCGGCTAACATTTGCTCTTTTTCGATTTCCCAGTTTTTTTTAAATTCTTCCGCTTCTCGCTTTAAATCGTCGGCAGTTGGACCAGTATATTCTGGAATTTCTTCGACAACTTCTTTTTCTTCTGGAGTAAAATCTTTGGTTAGCTTTAAAAGCATTTTTTCATCAGATTTTTTTATTTCACTTGGTCTAAAAACAGTTTGTGCCATAAACAAATAACCTTTTTTTTACGAAACCATTTCGTCATCAGCAGAACGAGCAATAACAATGTCTCCGCTGTCTTCAAGTCGCCTAATTACGCTAACAATTTTTTGCTGACATTCTTCAACATCTTTAAGACGAACCGGACCCATATATTCCATTTCTTCTTTTAACATACTTGCAGCTCTTTTTGACATATTTCGGAATATTTTATCTTGAACTTCTGTGTCAACGCTTTTTAAAGCTTTAGCAAGATCTTGATTGTCAACTTCACGCAAAACTTTTTGAATTGCACGATCGTCGAGCATAACAATATCTTCGAAAACGAACATTCGCTTTTTGATTTCTTCGGCAAGTTCCGGATCTTCTTCTTCCAAAGTTTCAATAATTGCTTTTTCTGATGAACGATCAACAAGGTTCAAAATTTCAACAATAGAATCAACTCCACCGGCTGCAGTGTAATCTTCACTCGACAAAGTAGAAAGTTTTTTTTCAAGAACGCGCTCAACTTCTCGCAAAACTTCTGGACTTGTTCGGTCCATTGTGGCTAAACGCTTAGAAACTTCAGGCTGAATTTCTGGCGGAAGGTTTTGCAAAATTGTGGCTGCTTTTTGAGGATCCAAATATGCAAGAATCAAAGAAATTGTCTGCGGATATTCTTGCTGAACAAAGTTTAACAAGTGAGTTGGATCTGTTCGGCGAATAAAATCAAAAGGTCTAACTTGCAAACTTGAAGTTAAACGGTTAATAATGTCGATTGCTTTTTGACTTCCTAAAGATTTTTCAAGCAAATCTCGAGCAAAATCAATACCGCCAGTTGTAATAAAGTTTTGTGCTTGCATCAATTCCTGAAATTCTTCAAGAACTTGATCCTTAAAATCAGCGTCAATCGTTTCAAGACGTGCGATTTCAAAAGTTAAAGTTTCAACTTCGTCTTCGCGCAAATGCTTCATTACTTCGGCAGAAACATCGCTTCCTAAAGCAACTAAAAAAATTGCCGCTTTTTGCCTTCCAGTTAAATTTTTATAATCTTTAGCACCTTTTTTATTTTTACCAGATTTTTGACCTGGCTTTGAATCAACCATTTCTTCAGCCATATTAGTCCTCTTTTAACCATTTGCTTAAAACTTTAGCAAGCGAGTTTGGATCATTTTTTATAATATCGGAAAAATCACTTTCATTATTTTGCGTTGTTTTTACAAAATGCGGAACTTCTTTATAAATTCCGCGTTTTTTTCCATAATCTTCAAGTTCGTAAAGAACAGAAAGTTCTCGGTTTACTTCAAAAGAATCTTTCGGATTGTAATTTACTCCAAGTTTAAAAAATTCTTTTGTGAGTTTTTTAAATTCTTTTTTAGTAAGAAAAGTTTTTAAATATTCTAAAAATGATGAATCTAATTCACCAAGCAAAATTGCTGCTTTTTGAGGACCAGAAAGTTGAACTGTTTTTACAAAATTTTGATTTTGATTTTCTGACATATCAAACGTTTCCTCGATTTAGATTCTTAAATTCGTCAATTAAGTTCGCTATTCTTCCATTAACCAAGTTCTAATAAGCATTGCGACATCTTCTGGATGTTCTTTTGCCATTGCAACTGCATTTTCTTGAAGTTCAGCACGCTTTCTTTCTTCAACAGACATTGTAACTTCGATTCCGTCGTTCTTTGCGTCCCAAAGTGCTTGTTCACGTTCGGCTTGTTGCTTACGTAAAAGTTCTTCTTCGCGAAGTCTGCGTCTTCTTTCAATTTCGCGGCTAATAAGTCTAAACAAAATAAACGCAACTAAAACAACCGCCACGCCAATAATGCTAAACAAAATTGTTTTTTTTCGTTGCTCAGCTTTTATGTATTTATCAAATTCAATTTTCCATTCATCAAAAGGTTCGTAGTGAATTGCTTCAACAACAACGCTGTCATTTCGATTTCTATCATAACCGATTGCACCTTGAACAAGTCGAATAATTTGCTGGCGATCATCTTCGGAAATTTGATGTTCAGTTCGCACAAAATCAGAATTTTCATCATTTATTCTATAGTTACCTTTTTCATCGCGATCAATCGTCCAATAACTTAAAATGCCAACCGAAGTTGTTATGCGAGTTATAGAAGGTTTTTCTGTTTCAACAATATTTTTTTCGTTAAGTGCATAATTTCGTTTAACGCCACTTTCTGAAGTTTCACCAATCACGTTGCTCATATCTGAATAAACTGGCGGATTTTGACCTTCAACTCCAGCCGGGCCTTCTGGATTATAACCAGTTCCAGTAAATTTTTTGTCGACTGTTTCTTCGGAAAGCACAAGAGAGTCAACAACTCGAGAATCATCATAAGGCGTATTTGGATTGTCCGGAACAATTGTAATTCCTGAATATTCTTTTGCGGTAAAAGAACGTTCATTCATATTAAAAATAACATCTGCGTTTGCAGTTTGAATTCTGTCTTTATAAATTGGTTTTAACGCTTCGTAAACACGACTTGAATATTCTGCGTCAAGCCGTAACTTTAGTTTTTGCTCTTTTTCTGTATTTGAAATTCTATCAGCGTCAGCCATTCCTTCAAAATCGTTAATCATCAAATGTGTTGTTCCGTCAACAATTGTAATATTGTCGTCAGTAAGACCTTCGACGCTAGTTTTTATTAAATGCTGAATTCCTTGAATTTGCTTTTTGTCGCTTAGAACATCGCGGCCAGGCTGAGCAAACAATGTAACGCTCGCCGTAACAGGCTTTTGATTTTGTGCAAAGATTGATTCTTTTGGAAGAGTGAGCATAACATCGGCTTGGCGAATTCCGTCAAGATTTTCAAGATGTTGCTTTAAGGCGGTTTCCATAGAACGCTTCCAGTTTACATCGTCATCAAAATCGTTTCGCGTCCACTTTGTAACATCAAAAAGATGATAAGCGTCGATTTTTGACGGCTCTAAACCTTCTGCGACAAGTTGCGATCTATATTTTTTTGCAATATCGTTGGTTTCGACAATAATATAATTTTGTGAATCACGTTCGGCCCAAACATTATCTTGATTTAAGCGCAAAATAATGTCATTTGCTTCCTTTTCATCAGTTACCGGAAAATCAAAAAGCCTTACAGTTGTTTTTCTTGAAGAAAGTGACGCTGCTAAAATAATTACAACAATTACAAGCACAACTAAACCGATAGCAATCGCCTTTTGAAATGCTTTCCAAGACTGCCACTTGTTTTTTATGTTAGCAAACAGTTTTTTGAACCATTCGTTCATATCCCCTCCGAACGAATACAGAAACCTTTTATTTTATCTGTTTTATTGATTTTTTAATTGACGCAAAATTTTTCTTTATTATGAAATTCCCACCAGACACAATAAATACAAAATTTTACATATCAAAAATTATAACACGAAGACTAAAAATTGAAAAGTATAAAAAATAATTAGCGATTTTGTGAAATTTCATTCCAACCTTCAACTAAACGCTGAATTACAGTTTGTGCCAAATCAAGCGACATTCTAGCTTTTGCCATTGCTGTAGTTACGTCGTGAATATCAACGCTGTCTGGATCAGTAATTACTTGTTTTTGAAGATTAGAAACTTCCATTTGGCGAGAATTTACTTGATTCATTGCATCAAGAAGATAAGTTTGAAAACTGCTGTTTGATTTTCCGACTTTTTGAATTTCAGAACTAGAAAGATTTTTTGAAATATTTTCGATTGGATGAATTTTGCCGTCAGCACTTAGTGTGTAAGAGGGAGAAGCAATTTCTTTTGTGCCAATATGTGCAGGATTTGTTCTATTTAATTCCAAAGTTCCAAAAGAAAAATCCATAATTTCAAATCTCCTAAGTTTTTAAATTTTTTGAATTTGGAGCAAGTCAACTGTGCTAACCCGCCTTTCGCACTTCCGTTTTCACTTCATTCTTGCTGTCGCAAGAACGCCGTTGGCGGTGCTACAGTCGGGGCTAAGATTTTCTGCAAAGACTCTGTGTCGCTAAAAAAACATGCACAATCACCAAATTTTTTAAATTTTAATACAATCACGCACCAATTTCTAGTGCAAAACTAAACATTTCTTTACTTCCTTGAATAACGCTAGCATTTGCTTCGTAGGCTCGGTTTGCCGCAATCATATTAACCATTTCGTTTACAATATTTACGTTTGGATATTCAACATAACCTTTGTTCGGACCAGACTGAATTGCGTCTGGATGTTCTGGCATAAAAACTAAACGGCCTTGTTCAGTGTCGCTCACAATTTCTTTAACACGAACGCCTTTTCCTGGACCATTATCTTGATCTTGATTTACAAAAGGACTTCGCCAAATTGGATTCTTAGACGCGATTGGTTCAAGAATTACAGTTTGCTTTTTATACGGACCGCCGTCAGCAGTTCTAGTTGTACTTGCATTTGCAATATTATTGCTGATTACGTCAGTTCTTAATCTTTCAACGCTCATTCCTGTTGCTGCAATATTTATGCTTGTATAAAGTCCCATAATTCCTCCATTTTATTAAAAAAATTGGCACTTCTCGCGACATAATTGCCAGTTTTGCTAAGAAAACTGCCACTTCTCGCGGGCAATCGCAAGTTTTGCTAGAAAACCGCCACTTCTCGCGACATAAACCGCAAGTTCCGCCGAGCAACTGCCAGCCGCAAGACAAGAACTGCCCACTTTCTTGCAGAAAAGTCGCCGCTTCTCGTGGGCAACCGCCGCTTCTCACGACAAAACCACCACTTCTCGCAAAAAAGTCGCCACTTTCTTGCAGAAAAACCGCCGCTTCTCGCGAGCAACCGCCAGCCGCAAGACAAAAACTGCCCGCTTTCTTGCAGAAAAGTCGCCGCTTGCTTATAAACAAATAGCTTTTAAATAGCGAAGCCACGAAAAGCTATTTTGTTATGCAAAGTGTGCTCCACTAGTTCGACTACGCTCACCAATCAAATCAGCAAAAACTTATTTTTTAAGTTAACTCTAAAAACTGAAGTTTTTAGAGTTTTCCTTATCTTAAACTCTTCATCGCAGTATTAACTTGACTAAATTCAAAATTTTCAAGTTGAGTCAAAAGTCTGTATTGCATTTGAATTTGCACAAGATTCATCGCTTCAACTTCAGCGTCAACATTATTTCCATTTGCTTTTGCAGTTGAAACCCAATCCGTTGTGCGACGAGGTTCAACACTTTTCCAATCAATCGGAACTGAACTTTTTATATGACGTTCATCATTTGTAATCATTTTAAAAGAATTATGCTCGTTTTCTTGAGATTCAAAAGCTCTTTTTAGTTGACTTTCAAAATTTACAACTTGACGTTTGTAACCGCTCACTTCGCTGTTTGCAATATTATTTGCTGTAACTTGATATCGAAGCGACTGAACATCTAACGCTCTTTGTAAGAGATCAACGTTATTTACAAAACTATTCATTCCCATATTTTAATTTTCGGATTGAAAATATAATTGTTTAGATTTTTTTGTTTATATTTTTTTTGGAGAAAATTCTCGAAGTAATTGAAGATGGCGACTAGGAGGTCGCCGTAAACGCTATAAGACGCTGAGAATTTGCAAAGCAAATTCTTATAACCGACACGATGCCGGGATACGTCAATCCGTCTAGAATTTTTTTGCCGCCTAACATTTTTTTTGTAAAGATTTTATCCGCTTATCGCAATGTGCTAAGAATTCAAGAAAATCTCGCCTCGCAAGAAAAAATCTTCTGTTCAAGAGAAAATTGTCAGTTTGCAAAAAAAAAATAATCGCCCGCAAGAAAAATCAATCAGCAATCATCAATCATCAAAAAAAAACAAAACGAATTTTGAAACTTACACAAATTTTCTGTATATTAGAAAAATATGGAAAAAAATTTTGACCTTTCAAGACTTTTACAAAGACAAACAAGTTTTACTTTTAAGGAAAAATGGAATTTCGTTTGGAAATTAAGTTTGCCTGGAATTTTTGCACAAATATCTTCAATTTTAATGCAATACATTGACGCTGCAATGGTTGGAAACTTAGGAGCTTTGCAATCAGCGGCAATCGGCTTAGTTGCGTCTTCCACTTGGATAATTGGCGGACTAATTTCTTCGATTTCAAGCGGATTCGCTGTTCAAATCTCGCAGGCGGTTGGCGAAGGAAACAAAAAAAATACAAAAATCATTTTTAATCAATCATTAATAGTTTGCATTTTATTTTCGATTTTAATTGCAAGTCTCGCAGGAGCAATCAGTTTTAAGATTCCAGTTTGGCTTGGCGCAGAACAAGAAATTTGCAAAGACGCTTCAATGTACTTTTTGATTTTTTCCTTGAGCACGCCGTTTTTTCAAATTGTTTATTTATTTAGTTCAAGTTTGCAAGCAACAGGAAGTATGAAAATCGTAGGAATTTTAAATATTTTGATGTGCGTTTTAGATGTGATTTTTAATTATCTTTTCATTTACATTTTAAATCTCGGTGTTACTGGAGCCGCTTTAGGAACTTGTGCTTCAGCGGCAACTTGTGCGGCACTATTTTTATATTTTGGAATCATAAAAAATGAATATCTTGGCGTAAAAAATCACATAAAGACTTCGCTAAAATCAGCGGAACCTCGCTTAGCACAAGAAAATCTCGCTAAAATCAGCGAAGCCTCGCTTAGTACAGAAAAATCCGCTGAAATCAGCGGAGCCACACTTAACGCAAGAAATCTCGCTGAAATCAGCGGAGCCGCACTTAACGCAGAAAATCTCGCTGAAATAAGCGAAGCCTCGCTTAACGCAGAAAATCCCGCTGAAATAAGCGAAGCCTCACTTAACGCAAGAAATCTCGCTGAAATAAGCGAAGCCTCACTTAACGCAAGAAATCTCGCTGAAATAAGCGAAGCCTCGCTTAACGCAGAAAAATCCGCAATAATAAGCGAAAATTTCGCCACTAAAACAGAAAAATCCGCAAATCAACTTCAATCAGAAATAAAAAAAATAAAATTTTCTTGCACAAAAAAAGCTTTTAAGTTGGCAATTCCAATCGCCATAGAAAAAGTTGCATTTACTGGAGCCTTAGTTGTTGTAACAAAAATTATTGCACCGCTCGGACCAGTTGTAATTGCAGCAAATTCTTTCGCTACCACAGCGGAAGCACTTTGTTATATGCCAGGCTACGGATTTGGAGAAGCCAGCACTACGCTTGTTGGGCAAAGCATGGGAGCAAAACGCACAGATCTTGCAAAAAGTTTCGCTTGGATTTCAGTTTTGTTCGGAGTTTTATCAATGACCTTAATGGGAATCATAATGTACTTCGCCTGCCCGTTTATCTTTAAATTTTTAACTTCAGATCAAGCAATTCGCGAACTTTCAACAAAAGTTTTAAGAATCGAACTTTTCGCTGAACCACTTTACGCAGCGGCAATAGTTGCAATGGAAGCATTACGTGGAGCTCAAGACACAGTCGTCCCTTGCATTTTAAATCTCATAAGCATTTGGTTAGTAAGAATCACGCTTTCTTTAATTTTAGTCGCACCTTTAGGCTTAGAAGGCATTTGGATTGCAATGGCAATAGAATTGTGCGTTCGAGGAATTTTAATGATAATAAGACTTTTGACTTCAAAAAATTTACGGAATTGAATATCGGTTGATAAGAGAACTCGTCATTCTGAACTTGTTTCAGAATCTGTAAATAACAAAATATCAACTAGAGCGAAGCGAAGAATTTGTTATACAAACATCGCAAGGCTCGACCCGACAATCTGTCACTAATAAAATAACATCTTTGTGTGAGACTAAAGGTGCTACAATCGGGGCTATATCTTGTCGCAAGAAAATAAAAACTTTCTTAAGTAAAGTAAAAATTTTTCATCAAAATATAATCAAATCAATCAAAAAGTGCTAAAATTAAACATCAAAATCGAATTTTTAATACAAAAACTGCCAAATTTTATCAAACTGGAGCAATTCTATGAAAAAAAGAATTTTATTTTTAACTGCAAATTTATTTTTAATATTTTCTCTCAGCGTAATATCTTGCAGTTATTCTGCACAAATTGATTATCAAGAATTATTAGAAAATGCTCCGGGAATCACAATTACAAATTCAAAATCTACGCTTGTCGTAAGTCCAGAAAATCCAAAGTCAGGATTAATTTTTTATCCGGGCGGATTTGTAAACTACGAAGCGTATCTTCCACTTTTAGTTGAATTTGCAAAGCAAAACGTAAAATGTTTTCTTGTTCAAATGCCAGCGGATTTAGCAATTTTATATACAAACGCTGCAAGTCGTTATTTTCAAACTAATCCAGAAATCAAAAATTGGTATTTAGGCGGACATTCTTTAGGCGGTGCAATGGCAGCAAGTTATATTTCTTCAAATCAAGAAAAATGCAAAGGTTTAGTTTTGCTCGCCGCTTATTCCACAAATGACATTAGCCAAAGCAACTTAAAAGTTTTAAGCATTTACGGTTCAAACGACGGAGTTTTAAATAAAGAAAATTACAATAAATACATTTCAAATCTTCCGTCAAATTTTGAAGAACATATAATTCAAGGCGGAAATCACGGACAATTTGCATCTTATGGATTTCAAAAAGGCGACAATCAAGCAACAATTTCTTCTCAAGAACAATGGAGCGAAACCGCAACTTATGTAGGAAACTTTTGCGATTAAACTCGTCATTCTGA
>CAZLXK010000044.1:0-13281 GCA_964563305.1 uncultured Treponema sp. | reverse complement strand
AACTTGCTTACGCTTGGCGCAGAACACTGTTTCATTGATCAGCATTATTCTGGCTACGCTTTACGCGCTCACGGAAATGCACAAGCGACAATCATCGGCATTTTGATTCGCAAGGGTTCTTTTTTCCGCGAATATTTGCCAACAGTTTACACAGATTCTAAACTTTTTAAGTTTTTTCTTGAGCCTGAAGCGAAAAAGTTTTCCGACGAGTTTATTCACCTTGATTTTTCTGATGATTTTACAGTCCGCGAAATTTTAGAACTTATGGTTTTTGAATACGCAAACCGCACAAAAGATTCCACAAGCGAAACACAACAAATATTAAAGTCGCTTTTGCAAACTTTGCTTTTACAAATTGCACGAAAATACAAAACGCAAAAAACTGAAAATCAGCCAAAAACTCTCGCTGAGCAAATTTTGTTCTACATAGAAAATCATTCTGACGTTGTAAACTTGCAAGAAACGGCAAAACATTTCGGCTATCATCCGGTTTATATTTCAAGTCTTCTGCACAAAGAAGCCGGCAGAACGTTTACTCAAATCGTTACGCAAAAACGAATGGAGCGTGCGACTTTGCTTATGAAAAACACAGATTTGTCGCTAGAAGAAATTTCTTCAATGCTAGGTTACGCAAATCACAGCAATTTTTTTAAGGCGTTTAAAGAATATTTTGGAAAAACGCCACGCGAATATTTAAAAAGTTAAATTTTTAATATTTTGGACACTTCACTTGTATTCACAGCAAGTACGAAAGTGCGATTCTTCAAGTGAACTTTGTTTCGAATACAGTTTTCGCTTAAGAACGTCTACGTCGCCACAAATCCGCTAAGAAAAATCACCATTCACTGCAACAAGTGCCAATAAGTACAAAAAAAGTGCCAGTTTGCGAAATAACTGCTAGTTCTCGAAAATAAACTTTCCATCCTCTAAGTAAACCCGCCATTTAGCACAGAAAAATTTGCTGTTAATCATAAAAATAATTTTTTGTTAATCTTATCACTATTAGGACTTATTACTATTTACAAAATTCAAATTCTCTTTTATATTTCAGATATGCAAGTAAGAAATACAAATCAGCGAAAACTTATTCTTGAACTTATGGCTCAAAATTATTCGCATCCAACTGCGGACGAAATTTACGAAATGGCGAGAAAACGCGACGCTCACATTAGCAGAGGAACTGTTTATCGAAACTTAAATTTCCTTTACGAAAGTGGCGAAATTTCTAAAATCAGCGTTCCAGATGGTGCAGATCATTATGATTCGGTTTTAAAAGAACATTATCACTTTTGTTGCAAAAACTGTGGCAAAATGTGGGACATTCCTGGCGACATAAAAATTGAAACTGAAAAAACTTTATCTAAAATGTCGACTCAAGGATTTTTAATTACAGAAAAAAATTTGCTGTTTTTAGGATTTTGCCCTTCTTGCAAAAAAATTGTCGCTGAAAATCTTGATACGGAAGATGACGCTAGAAGTTAAAGATTAAAACTTGTCGCGAGAGATTAACGCTGAAAAATTGAAGATGAAAACTTATCGCGAAAAGTCGGCACTTAAAGAAAAAGATGAAAACTAAAAATTGACGATTTTAACTTGGGCGTTAAATCAGAAAATCAAAATCGAAAATCACTAAAATCGGCTAAAAGATTAAAATCAAAATTAAACTTTGTAATTCTACAAGTCGATTTTAGATGTAATAATTTTTATTCCAACGGAGGTCAAATATGGAATTAAAAGGATCAAAAACTGAACAAAATTTGCAAACGGCTTTTGCTGGCGAATCTCAAGCGAGAAACAAGTACACTTTTTTTGCAGAAAAAGCTAGACGCGACGGATTTAATCAAATTGCAGATATTTTTGAAGAAACCGCACGCAACGAAAAAGCTCACGCTGAACTTTGGTTTAAATTTTTGCATGACGGAAAAATCGGCACAACTTCAGAAAATTTAAAGGCTGCTGCAGAAGGCGAATATTACGAATGGACTGATATGTACGCGGATTTTGCTAAAGTTGCTCGCGAGGAAGGTTTTACAAGTATTGCTCGACTTTTTGAATTGGTTGGAGAAATCGAAAAGCAGCACGAAGCACGTTTTTTAAAACTTCTCGACAACGTAGACAATGAATTTGTGTTTAGCAAAGATGGCGACGTTATTTGGCAATGTCAAGTTTGCGGTCACTTGGTGATTGGCAAAAAAGCGCCAGTTGCTTGTCCAGTTTGCGGTGCTCCTCAAAGCAATTTCCAAGTAAAAGCAGAAAATTTTTAAGATTTTAATCTTTTGGGCAGTACGGCGACAAGTCGCCGTCGGCAGTTCCACACTTACGCTTTTCGCTCCATTCCTTCGCTTTCGCTACGGAACTGCCCTTTCTGGCAGGTGTTCCATTGCCTACTGCATTTTTCTAGTGAAAGTTTTTTTATAAAAAGAATAAAATACGGTGATTGTACTTCTACATTGCGAGAGAACATTGTTTAACGTGGTAATCTACTGCTGAATTTGAAAGTGCTTACAAAGATGTCAGCTAAAATCCGTCATGCTAAACTTGTTTCAGCATCAGGTTAAAAAAAAATTCTAACTTAACAAATTTCAAATCAACTTTAAAATAACAAAATCCCTAAAACTTTTAATAATTTAGAAACAATTCCTAAACATTTTAAAAACATTTCTCCTTTATATTTTTGAGCATAAATAAAAACAAAACTGACATTCAAAACGAAAAACTTGTATAGATTCTTTACTACGTCGCTCAAAACTTAGTTGCACGTTCAGAATGACACAGTTTTGAAAAATCACATTTTTAAGGAGAAAAACGATGAAAAACGAAAACAAAACTATTTATTTGGTAACTGGTGCGGCTGGATTTTTAGGCGGAACAATCTGCAGAAAATTAATTGAACGTGGCGATAAAGTTCGTGCTTTTGTACTTCCTGGCGACAAGGCTGAAAAATATGTTCCTAAAGAAGCGGAAATTATTGAAGGCGACTTAACAGATTTTGCTTCTCTCGAAAAATTTTTTAATATTCCAGAAGGATTTGAATCAGTTGTGCTTCATATTGCGAGCATTGTAACTGTTAATCCTGATTACAATCAAAAAGTAATTGATGTGAATGTTGGCGGAACAAAAAATATTATTGAACTTTGTAAAAAACATCCTGAATGTAAAAAATTGGTTTATTGTTCAAGCACTGGAGCAATTCCTGAACTTCCAAAAGGCAAAAAAATTGGCGAAGTAAATCATTTTGATGCAAATAAAGTTTTAGGTTGCTACAGTCAGTCTAAAGCGTTGGCAACTCAAGCGGTTTTGGATGCGGCGGCGGAAGGTTTGAATGCGTGCATAATTCATCCAAGCGGAATTATGGGGCCAGAAGATTTTGCTGTGGGCGAAACTACAAAAGTTTTAATTCAAATTATAAACGGCGAAATGCCTGCTGGAATTGACGGAAGCTTTAATCTTTGTGATGTTCGTGATTTGGCTGACGGAGCGATTGCTGCTGCTGACAAAGGCAAAAGTGGCGAATGTTATATTTTGGGAAATGATGAAGTTTCATTTAAGGATTTTAGTCGTCTTGTGAGCGAAGAATCTGGCTGCAAAAAAATGAAAATGTTTATTCCGCTAAAACTTGCAAATTTTATGGCAAAAATTATGGAAAAAAAGGCAAAAAAACAAGGAAAACGTCCGCTTATGACAAGTTTTAGCGTTTATAATCTTGCTCGTAATAATGATTTTGATTCAAGCAAAGCAAAAAAAGAACTTGGTTACAAAACAAGAAGTTATCGCGAAACAATGCACGACGAAGTAAAATGGCTAAAAGATTCAGGCAAAATCGCGTAAACGCGTCATTCTGAGCAAAGTGAAGAATCTATATACACTTGGCAAAAAAAAGCAAATATGCTTTACAAGAACTTAACATCGATATTTCGCTACGCTCAATATGACGAGCAACAAAAAAACTTTGGAGGCAAAAAATGCAAAAATCAGTTTGTGTAATAACTGGTGGCGGAAGTGGAATGGGACTTGAAGCTGCAAAATTTATGTCAAAAGAAAAAATAATCGTTTTAACCGGAAGAACTTTGTCTAAACTTGAAAATGCTGTTGAAGAATTAAAATCTTTAGGTTTTGAATCTTACGCGAAAACTTGCGACACATCAAATCGGCAACAAGTAAAAGAACTTGCCCAATATTGTGCTTCTCTTGGCGAAATAAAAAGCGTAATAAACGCAGCGGGACTTTCTCCTGCAATGGCTGACGCAGAAAAATTGCTTAAAGTAAATGCTTTAGGAACAGTTTATGTAAACGAAGAATTTTCTGCTTTAATGAAAAGTAGCTCTGTGATTGTTGATATTTCTTCAAATTCGGCTTACGTTTTACCAAAATTTTTAATTAGCACAAAAACTTACGAACTTGCACAAACTAACGAAGAAAAATTTATCAAAAAACTTGTAAAAAAATCACATCTTGCTCGAACAGAATATGAGCGAAACGGATTCGCTTACGCACTTTCAAAAAACTTTGTAATTTGGTTTGCTCAAAAATGTGCATTTGAATACGGCAAAAAAGGAATCCGCGTAGTTTCTTTAAGTCCGGGACTTGTTTCAACAAAAATGGGAAAACTCGAAGAAAAAGAAGGCAGCGAAATGTTAAAGTTTGGAGCAGAAGAGCGAATGGGAACGCCACAAGAATTAGGTTTTGCCATTGCCACACTTGCAGACGAACGAAATGGTTATCTTTGCGGAGTTGACATTTTATGCGACGGCGGTTGTACAAATGGAAAAAAGTTTCGCTTAGCATAAAAAAAATCCGCTAAAATAAAAAATCATGCTCCAAAATAAAATCAATAACTTTTTTCATAAACCTAAAACTGTGCTAAAATACTTGCGGAGTTTAAAATGATAAAAATTCTTGTGGTTGAAGATGACGAGCAACTTAACAAAACAATGTGTGCTTATCTTGCGGACAACGGTTTTGAAGCTAAAGGTTCACTAAACGCTCAAAATGCTTACGAAGAAATGTACAACAATCTTTATGATTTGATAATTTCTGACATTATGATGCCGCAAACTGACGGTTTTGAATTTGCAGCGACGGTTCGAAAAATCAACAAAAAAATTCCAATTATTTTTGTAACTGCCCGCGAAGATTTTGGTGCAAAGCAAAAAGGTTTTCAGCTTGGAATTGATGATTTTATGACAAAACCTGTAGATTTGGCGGAACTTGTTCTTAGAATAAACGCACTTTTAAGACGAAGCCACATTGAAACAGAACGAAAAATTCTTGCAGGGAATTTAGAACTTGATGCTGACGCAATGACGGCGAGCGTAAACGGCGAAGAAATTCCACTAACAACGCGAGAATTTAACATTCTTTACAAAATGCTTTCTTATCCAAAAAAAACTTTTTCGCGTTCTCAGTTGATGGACGAATTTTGGGGTGTGGACACAGAAACTACTCTTCGTGCAGTTGATGTTTACGTTACCAAGTTGCGCGATAAACTTTCTGCTTGCGACGGATTTGAAATTGTGACAGTTCGCGGTTTAGGTTACAAGGCGGTTTTAAAGTGAAAAATCTTTCGCTAGAAAACTCGCAATTTTCGCCAAGAACAGAAAATTCTCGCCGAAAAATTAAAATTTCTCGCAAAAAAGCAGAAAAATCAGTCAGTAAATCACAAAATCCGCAACAATTAAAAATCAAAAAATCACGATTTCCGCTTGGGCTTTTCTGGGGAATTTTTGGAATGTTGCTTTTAGTCGCTGGAATGCAAATTGGACTTGTAGTTTTGTCGCAAGTTCTAAAATGGCCAGCGATTGCTTCAGTAAACGTAATGATTTTTTATTGGATTGTTGTTTCACTTTTGATTGTGCTTTACATAAAACGGCGAATGCATCGCTTGTACGAAATTCCGCTTCAAAAAATTTCTGCCGCCACAGCGAAAGTTGCTCATGGCGATTTTTCGGTTTACATTCCCACAACAAATTCTGCAAACAAATACGATTATCTTGACGTAATGATTATGGATTTGAACAAAATGATTGAAGAACTTGGCAGCATAGAAACGCTAAAAACTGATTTTGTTTCAAATGTTTCGCACGAAATGAAAACTCCAATCGCTGTTATAAAAAATTCGGCTCAACTTTTAAAATTACCAAATATTACGGAAGAAAATCGGCTTGAATACGAAAAAAATATTGAAAACGCGGCTGATAAACTTTCGCTTTTAATCACAAATATTTTGCGACTGAACAAACTTGAAAATAAATTTATTTTGCCTAAAAAGGAAAAGTTTGATTTAACTTCGCAACTTGAAGAATGTATTTTGCAATTTGAATCTCGCTGGGAAGAAAAAAATCTTGAACTTGATGTTGATTTAGAAGAAAAAATTATAATTGAACAAGACAAAGAAATGTTAAGTTTAGTTTGGAATAATTTGATTTCTAATGCGATTAAATTTAGTGATTTTGGCGGAAAATTGCGGATTTCTTCAAAGAAAAATGCTGATTTTGTGCAAGTTGAAGTTGCTGATTTTGGTTGCGGAATGGATGAAAAAACACTTAATCACATTTTTGATAAATTTTATCAAGGCGACTCTTCGCACTCAAAAGAAGGAAACGGTTTAGGACTTGCGCTTGTAAAAAGAGTTTTAGTTTTGCTTGGCGGCATAATCAATGTAAAAAGCGAACTCGGCAAAGGCTCAACTTTTACAGTGCGGATTTAAGGAAGAAAAATGTCAGTTGAATACAAAGAATTTTTTACTTCATCTCAAAGTATGTTTCGCTGGATAAATGATTATTCAAATTTTGGCTGGAAATATCTTGATTCAAAAGATACAGCAAATTCTGCACTTGGCAAAAAAGTGCGTTTGGAGCGACCGTCAGAACTTGTAAATAAATCAGAATTGTTGCGTTTAGAAAGTCAGTTTGAATCTTGCCGAAAAGAAATCGATTTTTATGAAAATTCCATTTCAAAATCAGGATTAATTTTTCCGCTAAGTTTAGGAATTTTAGGCGTTGTTTTTTTAGTTTTAGTTTTTGCCGTAAAAAATCCTATTCGTTATGTTTTTCTAGTTTTAGCCTTAGTCAGTTTTACATTGCCTTTTATAATTTCAAAAAAACTTTCAAATCGTCAGCGAAAAAAACTCGCTCCGTTCATCTTGCAAAAAGAAAAAGAAATTCAAGAAGTTTTACAAAAAGCATCTAGCTTGATTTAGAATTTTTCTCACTTTACCATTTTGTTAGTTTGTGCTAAGTTTTAAATATAGTTAGCCATTGCTAACTTATAAAACAAAATGTAACAAAGTGAGGCTTTTTATGGCGGAAATGGGACACGTTTTTTTGGCTCGGCTTGGAAAATCAAAATTACGGCCGGGCGGAATTAAAGCGACAAATTATATTTTAAGTCAGGCGAAAATCAATAAAGGCACAAAAGTTTTAGAAGTTGCGTGCAATCGTGCAAAAACTATGATAAAAATTTACAAAACTTACGGTTGCGATGTTACAGGTGTGGATTTAGATGAAAAATTTTTGGAAATAGCAAAGCAAAATATAAAATCAGCAAATCTTGAAGAACATTTAAAAGTTCAGCAAGGAGATGCAACAAATCTTCCGTTTGCTGACGAAAGTTTTGACGTTGTTATAAACGAAGCGATGCTAACAATGCTTCCTGAAGAAAAAAAATCAAAAGCGGTTAGTGAATATTTTAGAGTTTTGAAAAAAGGCGGAATTCTTTTAACGCAAGATGTTGTTTTTAGAACTGATGACAAAGATGAGCAAAAAAACTTGAGGATTGAATTGAGTCGTGCGATAGATGCGAATGTTTTGCCGTTTGATGTTGAAGGTTGGAAAAATTTATTTGAAAGTGCAGGATTTTCTGTAAAACAAAAATATGGTGAAATGACGCTGATGAGCAAAAAAGGAATGATTCGTGACGAAGGATTTTTTGGAGCAATCAAAATCTTTAAAAACGCACACAAAAAAGAAAATCGCGAACAGTTTAAGAAAATGTTTAATTTTTTTAATTCAAATAAAGAAAAACTCGGTTACATTTGCAACATTTCCACAAAATAAATAAAATCTAAATATGATAAACGAAATTTCAGGGGAAATTTTTTCTATTGCAAAAGAAAATCAGCCAGTTGCTGGTTGCACAATTTCAAAATGTGTTTTTTCTAGCGGCGGATTTTCTGTGATTTGGTTTTCGCTTGCAAAAAACACTGATATTAGTGCAGAAATTTATCTTACGCCAAAAATTTGGTTTGTTTTGGAAGGCGAAATTGAAGCGTTTGGAAAAAATCTTGAATCAAAAATCATAAAACAAAATGAAATTTATATAACGCCGTGCAATGTTCCGATTGGTGCAAAATCAAAAACTGGAGCAGTTTACGCGGAAATTCAGTTAAAGGAGAACACAAAAATGAATGAAATTTTAAAATCAAAAGAAGTTTTTTCTCTAAAAGATTTGATTCCTTATCAAGACGGAAAAATCGTGAATATGGATTTAATCAACAACGAAAAATTAAAGTTTGTTTTGATGAGTTTTGCTAAAGGAACTGGCTTAACCGAACACGCGGCTCCAGGAGAAGCGATAATTTTTGCTTTAGATGGAAACGGAATAATCGGTTACGAAGGAAAAGAATATAAAATCTCTGCTGGCGAAAATTTTAAGTTTGACAAAGGCGGAATGCACTACGTAAAAGCCGATGGAAAGTTTAAAATAGCACTTTTGCTGACGCTAGAGTAAAATTTTTGAATTAATCCGCTTGATGTCTTTCTGAGCAAAGTGAAGAATCTGTCACTACATAGAGCTTTCGCTTCGCCCAAGATGTCAACGTATGTCATTGCGAATAAAGCGAAGCAATCTCATCAGTAATTGAAAAATCGACTCCTCGCAATAAAACTATAAGTACTTTCGCTGTCATATTGAACAACATTACTTGTCATTATCTGACCTAAAGTCAACAGTCTTTTTTATTTTTCTACAATTGACATAAATTTCACTAGCAAAATTTTCCATTTGGGGCGTTATATTATAAAGTCCGTCAAGCACATTTTCATTTATTATTTTTTGCTTGAGCATAGAATACATCTGAGAATGAGTAAAAGGTTTTACAAAGTACCCCCCCCCCAGCTACAATTTCAAGACCTTCTTTTTTCACAAGCTTTTCTAAAGAATCTTTATCAAACACATTATTCTGCTGAAACTTTATATTTTGATCGCTGAAAGTATGCACATCGGAAATCAGTCCCATTTTCTTTGCAAGAAGTCTATGAAAAGAATTTGCGTTAGGCACATTAATATGCACCATGGTTGAATCATCACTTATAAGTGCAATATCCTTAACCATAAAAGACGGATTTTTTAGTTCATGAAGCAAACTTGAGCATATTATAATGTCAAAATGAATTCCGACTGTTCTAGAATCTGCAACAAAGCCATCACAATATCCTAGAATTCGTTTGTCTCCATTTGCCATTTTTTTTGCGTTTTCATAAAAATACTTACCAGGTTCAAAGAAGACATAATTATCAAAATCGTCGATATAATTAAACAAAGGATCCATCCCACAGCCAATCTCAAGAATCGACTTGTGCGGATTTGCATTTACGATTTCAAGAACTTTCTTTTTTTCTGTACTTTGCTTGATAGAATTCAAAGCCATCAGCAATATATTCTTTTTCATAATGTTCTATATTTCTCATTTATGTGCCGCCTTTTTTTATTCTTTATTTTATGGCAGTTCTTCTTACGGAAAATTACAAATGATTGCCGTGACAACTGTCTACCGACAAGCAAGAAGCACGGCGATGACAGACAACTAGTCTTTTTCCTTTTCCGTAACTTTGATATGCAGTTCATCAAGTTGCTTGTCATCCACAAAACTCGGACATTCGTACGTCTGGTCAAGGCACGCTTCGCTTAAAGCCTTGAGTCAGCAGTTTTACGGGTTTCCGCCATAGCATAAACCCGCAATCCATCGGCTTGCTGACGGCAATGCCACCTTACTCTTTCTTTGTAACATTGATATGCAGTTCATCCAGCTGTTTCTGCTCAACTTCAGACGGACATTCGTCCATTGGAGATGCGGCAAGATTGTTCTTCGGGAACGCAATTACTTCGTGGATTGAATCCTCGTGGCACATCAGCATAAGAAGGCGATCGAGTCCCGGAGCGATTCCTCCGTGCGGCGGCGCGCCGAACTTGAACGCCTGGACCAAAAATCCGAACGCTTTTTGCGCCCTCTCGTCAGAATATCCGACAATCTTGAAAATGCGCTGCTGCAACGCCGGATCGTTGATTCTCATTGAGCCTGAGGCAAGCTCGTAACCGTTTAAAACTAAATCGTACAAGTCACCTTTCACAGCGTCCGGGTCACTTTCAAGCGTGTCCCAATATTTTTTTTGAGGAAGCGTGAACATATGATGCTCGGTCTCCCACTTGTTCTCGTCCTCGTTCCAAGCGAAATACGGAAAGTCAACAATCCACACAAAATGGAACTCGTCGTTCTTGTCGTACAAGTTCAAGTCCTTTCCAAGCTGCTTTCTGACCGCGCCCATCGCTGTGCAGACAACCTGCCATTTCTCGTCGCTGATAAACAGAAGCAAGTCGTTCTTCTCGGCTCCAAGTTTCGGGCAGATTTCGCTTTCTTTTCCAGCGAAGAACTTTGAGATTCCGCCTTCGAATTTTCCGTTCTGGTCAACTTTCATCCAAGCCAAGCCTTTTGCGTGGTTGATTTTCGCGACGCTTTCCAAAGCCTCAATCATCTTGCGGCTGTACTTGTCGGCGACGTTTTTCACAACGAGCGCTTTCAAGCCGGTTCTCTTGTGCCTCTCAACTTCCATTGACGAAGCCGCCGCTCCAGCCTTGAATGCATTGAAATCGCTCAATCCCGCCATAAAAGTCGCATCCTGAATCTTCATTCCGAATCTCAAGTCGGGCTTGTCGCTTCCGTAAAAGTTCATCGCGTCGTCCCAAGACAAGCGGTCAAACTTCGCAGGCAGCTTGTAGTTCAAAGTCTTGTCAAAAACGTAGCCCATCATTCCTTCGGTTACAGAAAGAACTTCCTCGCGGTTTGTGAAACTCAGCTCCATATCAATCTGCGTGAACTCTGGCTGGCGGTCGCCGCGCGCGTCCTCGTCGCGGTAGCAGCGGGCAATCTGGAAATATTTGTCGAATCCAGAAACCATCAAAAGCTGCTTGTAGAGCTGCGGGCTTTGCGGAAGCGAATAGAATTTTCCAGGATGAACGCGGCTCGGAACCAAGTAGTCGCGCGCGCCTTCCGGAGTTGACTTAATGAAAGTCGGAGTTTCAATCTCCAAAAATCCTTGCTTCGTCAAATATTCGCGGACAGCAAAAGTGACTTTGCTTCTCAAAATGATGTTATGCTGCATCGGCGCGCGGCGCAAATCCAAGTAGCGATATTTCAAGCGCAAATCTTCGTTCGGAAGAACAACCGTTCCGTCCTTCTGCCGAACTTCCTCGATTGAGAAAGGCAATTCCTGGCTCGTCGTGAAAATCTCAATGTCGGTCGCCTCAACTTCAATTTCGCCTGTCGCCATTTCCTTGTTCACATCTTTTTCTGAACGCGCGGCAACAATTCCTTCAACCGCGATGCAATATTCTGGCTTCAATGACGAAGCGATTTTCTTAACTTCGTCGCTTGTGCTGTCGCCCACTTTTATCTGAGTGATTCCATATCTGTCGCGCAGGCGGATAAAAACAAGTCCGCCCAAGTCGCGCGTACGGCTGACCCAGCCATTTAAAACAACTTTCTTTCCAACGTCGCTCGCGCGCAAATCGCCGCAAGTGCAAGTCCGCTTTGTGTTTTCCATAAAAAATAACCTCAAACGTCACAAAATCAAGCAAAAATCATCAAAAAATAATTTTTCTATTAAATTATATTTTAGTGATATGAATAGATTTTTACAATGATACTAAAATTTCCATTTGGGCGTGCGTCGCAACCTTTTGTTGCTTACGATGGGCTTTTTCGTTATAAAAATGTGCGAGTGGTCTGTTCCCCCCCCCCTCGCACATTTTTTCCGTTCAGCCAGCCAACAAGTGTCTGTCCGAACCGCTTTCGCGGCTACAATCCCTCACGCAAGTTTTTCCTGCGTCAAGCCAGCCTGTTTTCTGTAAAATTTCAGATTTTGGATAAAAATGTGGCGAGTTCTCATAGCAAAATTATCAGATAAATCAGCGTGAATTTTTATTCACTGAAAAACATAAATTATTCGACAAATATTTGGTTAGGATGTATTATATTTATAAAATTTATGAGGCTAGAAATAAAATTTATGTTTGGAAGTAGGAGAAGAAGATGATTTTAACAGTTTATCATGCGGCAATGTGGGGATTAAAGGTTAAATATGAAAATAAAAATGAGTTTATTTCACCAAAAGTAACGTATGAAATTATTTTCCCAAATAACGAAGGTTCAACTTTTAAAAATCCAACAAATCCACATTGTAATGAATTTATCAATAAAGACATTCAGAACTGGATTTTCAAAAACAAATTGAATGAATATGAAAAAGGAAAGCCGCCAAAATTTAGAGCGGAACTTTCAGGAAATAAAATTGTGATAGGAGAAAGAATCAGATAAGAAAAGTAAAATTTATTAATCTTGCATCATATTGAGGAGTTTAAAATGGGAGTTATTCCAATACTTGATCCATTTCAACAAGCAATGACTTATTTTGGCGTTGCAATTGGCATATTTATTATGGTTATAGTTATTTTAAGGCAACGTAAAGCAACAAAAAAAAGAATACAAGAATACCTTTCGTCAACTGGAAAATATGTATGTGATGAATGTCTTGTTTAAATGTGTGAATTAAAAAATAAAAGAGTTGTTTCAGAAATTTGTAATAAATCTTCTAATAGAATTGAAAAACATTTTGACAAGCCTTGTGAACTCTGCGGAAAAATTAGGATAACCCGAAGAATTCCGCTTTCATCGCTGACCGAGCTTTCTCAAGTTGAAGAAACCTCAAAAAAAAGAAAATGAAGCTTTAAAAAATGCAATAGCAATAAAAACGACACCAAACTTTTGGATTTATGAAAATTGGTTTGGTTCAGAAGATAAATCTGTGATTCACCGAACTAGATGTCCTTTTTGCAATAACGGAAAAGGTACAAGTGAAACTTCACAAGGATTATGGGGTTGGACCATTTTCAACTTTAGACGAAGCAAAAATTGGAGCAAAGAAACTCAACCGCAAAGAAAATCTTGAATGTGAAGTATGTAAACCTTTTCAGAATACAAATTAATTTTTAAGGAGTAACTCACAAATG
>CAZLXK010000043.1:0-13294 GCA_964563305.1 uncultured Treponema sp. | reverse complement strand
AGTTTTGATTTTTTTCATTTGAAACTCTTTTTTTTAATATTTATTTAATTGTATCATGTGCCTTTTAATTAAACAAAATTTTTTTTTACTACAACAAATTTAGAATAACGGTTTCTTTACAAACGGATTTGTTTACGTTTAACGATGTTCGCTAATAAAAGAGAAGACGGTTGTGCCAGAACAAATCCGTTTGTTTATTTATGACAAGTTAAGTGTTAAATCTAAAACTTAAAACTTCAAACTTGCAACAAGTCCGTATTTGCTGTTATCAATATCAACAAGTGGCACAAACTGAACTGAGAGTTTTTCGTCGTTGCTAGAAAGACATTTTCTTAACGTAAGATTGTAATTTTCTGCGTATTTGAATGGGCGAATCCAACTGTAAATTTGAGTTCCTAAAGCAATTATGCTTCCTGCAAAAATAAGTCCACCACCAGCAAGGATTTTTCCAGAATTTGCTTGCCAATCAAAACTTGATTCTGTTCCATTTGCAACTGCTGCGTAGTATTGTGTTAAAATCGGTGATGAAATTAAATAACCTACAAGCATTAATGTGCTTCCTGCAAGATTTCCGCTTAAAGAAATTACTCCAGTTTTTGTATCACCTTGAACAAAAGAGCCAATTCCCCAGCCTACAAAAAAATTTAAGCAAAACGGAACTGTTGGACTTTTTTTATTTTCGATATATAAAAATTCTTTTTCTGATGAACTTAAATTTGCTGCCAAAAGAGAAATTTCATTTTCGTTTTTAAATAAATCAGTTTTTAAAAGTGTATTAACCTTAAAAAAATTGTCCGCTTCTTGTGATTTTTGTGATTCTTGAACTTCTTGTGCAAAAATCTGCACGCTCGATAATGCAACTAAAACTGCAAAGATAGTAAGTAATTTTTTCATTTTTTTCTCCTACTTATTTTTCTAATTTTGATTTTATTATTAATCATTTATCTCAAGCAATTTTAAGTTGTATTTATCAAGTGCAATATTAAATCGAGAAGAAGCTATTTCGCTCGAAAGCAATGCACAAAGTAAACTTGAACCGATTGTTATAGAAGAAACATTTTGAACAGTGTTGCGATAAGGAAGATTGTCATTTAATGTAAAAATTACATCTGTGGCGATTGCAACACAACAAATTCCCACTAGCGTCAAACTCGTTGTAGCCCAAGTTTTATATTGTTTTGCGTAAGACTCACTTTCTGGTTGTGAAAGTAAAAGTTTAGTTGCTTCTTTATGACTTACTGATTTTCCGTTAGGAGTTTGATAACTTGATTTTGGAAAATATTCGCTTGAATGAATTAAAAATTTTTCGTTTATCAAAGATAAATTTATATTTGATTCAGAAAATTCATTGTTTTCTGATTGTGAAGTTTGTTCAGTTTGTGCAAAAATCTGCACGCTTGATAATGCAATTAAAACTGCAAAAACTGTAAGAATTTTTTTCATATTAGACATTTTTTCTCCTTAGATTTTATTTGTGTTCTTTTATTTTATCAGTTATATCTTTAATTGAAACAACTACACAAAACTTATCCTCTTTAAAAGCTTTTGCAGAAGAAGCCGCACCAACTACTGTCCCACCGACTGTAGCACCTATAACCGCACCATCTGTACCAAGAATTTGTATTCCGAGATATGCTCCTATACAAGCTCCAGTTCCTGCACCACTTGCATCAGAAAGTGCCATCATTCCAATTCTGTGTTTATATTGATTCCATAAGTTTTTTATTACGCCTCTACTATTGATGTTTTCATTGGAATTTTCTAGTGTTTCAATATTTTGAGTCCAAAATTCTAATGAAGATTTAGCAGTTTCTGCATAACTAAAAAAATCATAAAGATTATCTTTTTTATCTTCTAAAACTTGAATTTCAATTTTTGAAATTGCGTCTTGAGTTTCTTCTAAAGAATCAAGCGGATTATTTAGTAAATTTTCAATTTCTGAAATATATTCTGCACTTTCAGAAGAAATTAGTTCATTTTCAAGTAGTGAATCAGTGCTAAAATATTCATTTGTAACATTTCGTGAATTTTTTTCGTTATCGTTAATATCAAAATAATAGATTTTGTCAAATTCTCCAAAATAATCTTCTACAGAAAGTTGTTTATAATTAGTAGTTGCAGAACGACTATTTGAAGAACCAAAATAAAAATCGGATAATATTTGATTGTGATTTGTTCCGATTTGAGAATATTGCTCTGGTAAAAGTTTAGAAAGATGTTTTTCAATTTCAGTTTCTTTTGAAACCGAATTTTCAGAAGTGCCAACCAAGTTGTTTTTACAACTGCCCATAATCATTGCGATTCCAATAAGGCTTAACGCAATTCCAAAATTGATTTTTTTCATTTTTTTTTACTTCTCGTCCTAAACGAACATTTTTTATTTTTGCAGAACATACGTTCTGTAATTTACAAATTAATCTTGTGCGAAAAATAGCAAAATCTTATTTGGTTCGCAACAAAGAATTTGTAAAAAGTGACCAAGGTCATCCTAAAAAATGACGAAAAATGACCAAGGTCAGTTTTTTATTTAATTTTACAACAAAAAGTTTTAACTTCTTAGAAAAAAAAGGTACTATTTGGTACTATTTAAAGAAATTTTGATAGTACCTTGGTACTATTTGATAAATTTTAGAAAAATTTAATTAGGATTTATTGACATACAGTATTTGATGGATGTCTTCCTCCGCCACTATGGCATCCTCTTCCGTATTTTGAAATTTTGATACTTTTTGTGTAAGTTTTGTCTTTTTCTTCTAATTGTTCTTGTTCATAAGTTTCATTTGAATCAAAATTTACATTTTGAGAGCAAGAAAGTATAAATGCGGTTGCATTAAATAAGATTGCAAAAATACAAATAATTCTTTTTAATTTTTTCATAAAAACCTCTTAAATAATTTGTTTTTTTGAAGTATAAGAGGATTTTTTTTGAATTAACACGTCATTTTATGCAACTTTTTATAAAAAATATAATTTTTTGTTATATTTGAAAGAAAAATTTGAACCTTTTTTTAAATTTGTGGGTTTTCAAAATTTTATAATCGAGATTTGTATGTTATTTGAATTTTTTGTAGGATTAGTAAACAAGCTAGGAAGAAAGTTACCTAATTATCATCATTTTTAATATCATTCTTATCATCAATGGGAAAGTTAAAACCAAAGTTTTCGTTTAAGGTTTTTGAAAGATCTTCAATATCGCTAAAATCTTCAGAAAGCCGCATAAGTGAAAAAGCTTTTTCTATTATAGGTTTTGCTTTTTCTTTATTACCTAAAGCAGCGTAAGAATATCCAATATTATATAAATGGCTTTCATAATAAAATTTGCTTTTCTTTTCTATTTTAAAACCTTGTTTTGCTAAATTTAATGCTTCGCTAAAATTTCCGTCTAAACCGATCCAATTTGTTAAATTAAAAAGTATAATGGAATACATTCTTGTTTTTTCAAAATTTTTAATATATTTTTCATAATAATCTTTTAAAAAATACATTCGCTACAATGCTTTTGTGTGGCGGATTTTGTCAGATTTGTTTAAGTAATATATATAATATTCTGCGTGAGCAATGTTTGTTATAAGTGCTCGCTCAAGATTCGAAAGTAAATTTAAAGGCATTTCTTCATTCTAAAGAAAAATTTGGTATTGTAAGTTTTAAGCCTTTTTCGTAAATTTTTAATGAATCTTCTAGTTTTTCATTAAACTGATTTAAGTACCAACCTTCTGTTAATGCACAAAATTGTTCTTCAAATTTATTTAGTGGCGAACCTTCTTTATATTTTTTGAGTAATTCCATTCTTTTAGGATTTCTATTGTCAACAATGTTGTCTATTTTATTTGCTATTTCAAAACGATGATTTTGTTCTTTTGAAAATGGCACAAGTTCTCTAGGAAAATCTAAACCTAAACGCGTAAACAACGCTTCTAGTAAGAGATTATTTGCTTGAACTTTTCCTGATTCTATTCGCGAGAGAAATGATTTACTGCAAATTCCATAGCACAAATCTTCTAGTTTGATTTTATTTTCTTTGCGAATGTCGTGAATAAATCTTCCAATTAAACTAAAAGTTCTTTCTTGTTCCATTTTACAGTTTATTTTATTACATTTTGTTTTTTTTTGCTTAAGTTTTTGAATTTTCGCTGATTTTATTGACTCAAGCTTGTGCAAAAGTGTCAGTTTGTAAAGAGCGACAAAGATGTCGCGTCTTTCAGCCGAAGTTGTGATTTCGAAAACCTCAACCATCGAAATAAATGTTAAATAACAAAATTCGCTCACCAACCATACAAGAAAAAATTTAAAAAATTTGCTAAAATTAAAAAATCTATGAATCTTTTATCTATTAGTAATTTGTCAAAATTGGGAAGGGAAAAGCCACTTTTTTCTGGCGTAAGTTTTGGTTTGAACGAAGGCGACAAAGTTGCTTTAATTGGGCGAAATGGAACTGGAAAATCAACTTTGCTAAAAACAATCGCTGGCGTTTTGCAACCGGACGAAGGAAGCGTTGTAATCAACAAAGAAGCAGGAATTTCTTTTTTGCCACAAAATCCGATTTTTAGTGAAGACGAAACAATCCGCGAA
The DNA here is from genome assembly GCA_964563305.1 of uncultured Treponema sp. GTDB lineage: Bacteria > Spirochaetota > Spirochaetia > Treponematales > Treponemataceae > Treponema_D. The sequence continues at coordinate 8,725 of CAZLXK010000043.1, read as the reverse complement.
CATATTTTTAAGTCTGCTTCTCAAAAGTTGCAAATAATCCGCGAATATGAAAATTTATGCGAACAAATGGAAAGTTCTAGCGACAAAACTTCGCTGCAAAATAAATTTGACGAACTTTCGCTTAAAATGGAAAAGCAAGATTTGTGGAATTACGAAGCACAAATTAAATCAATTTTGACAACGCTTGGAATTAAAAATCTTGAAGTAAAAATGGGCGAACTTTCTGGCGGAATGATTAAAAAAGTTGCACTTGCTCAAGTTTTGGTTGAAGATACTCGGCTTTTGCTTTTGGACGAACCTACAAATCACTTGGACATAACAACAATTTCTTGGCTTCAAGTATATTTGGTGCAAACTAAGCGGTCGGTTTTGATGGTTACGCACGACAGATATTTTTTGGACGCGGTTTGTAATCACATTTATGAACTTGACAGAAACAAAATTAAACTTTACGTGGGAAATTATTCTGAATATCTTGAAAAAAAACAAACTGAACTTGAAATTGAAGCGAACACTGAACGTCGCATAGAAAGCGTTTTGCGTTTTGAGCGTGATTGGCTTTTACGCGGACCTTGTGCTCGAGGAACTAAAGCGAAGGCGAGAATTCAGCGAGATATGGCTTTGATTAATAGAGAAAAGTTTTCTGATCCAAAAGGTTTTACTTTTCAAGTTGAAGGCAGAAGACTTGGCGGTAAAGTTTTGGAACTTCACAATATTTCAAAAAATTTTCCTAAAGGATTTTCTCGTTCTGCTGATTTTAAAATAAACTCGGCAAGTTCAGCGACAAGCTCCGCAAGTTCAGCGAAAAATCAAATTCCAGTAATAAAAAATTTCAGTTACAACTTTACGAAAGGCGAAAAAATTGGAATCTTTGGCGACAACGGCTCAGGAAAATCAACTTTGCTAAACATAATCACAGGAAAAATCAAGCCAGATTCTGGAGACGTAATTTTGGGCGAAAACACGCACATTGCTTATTACGAGCAAAATCCAAGTTTTAAAAATTTGAATTTGACGGTTTTGGAATATATAAAAGAAGAAGCGGAAGTTATTCACAGAAGAGACGGCTCGAGTTTAAGTGCAAATCTTTTTTTGGAAGAATTTGGGTTTGAAGGAAAAATTCAGTATTCGCCAGTTAGCACTTTGAGCGGCGGTGAACGGAAAAAACTTTTTTTAGTGAGACTTTTAATCAGTAATCCAAATTTTTTAATTCTCGACGAGCCAACCAACGATTTTGACATTTTTACAATGAACATTCTCGAAAAATTTTTGATGGATTTTAAAGGTTGCCTTTTGATTGTAAGTCACGATCGCTATTTTATGGATAAAGTTGCCGACACGCTTTTTATTTTAGAAGATGACGGAAGCGTTTCAGGTTTTGTAGGAAAATGTTCAGAATATATCGAAGTTAGAAATGAAAAACTTAAACAAGAGCAACTTGAGCAAAAAAACGAAAAAAATCTTAACGAAAAAAATGTAAATGAAGAAGTTTCGCCTTCAATCGCAACTCCTCCTCAAGTTGCTAAAAAACACAAAAGAACTTTTAAAGAAGAAAAAGAATTTGAAAGTTTAGAAAAAGAAATTGCCGAACTTGAAGAAAAGCAAAAACTTTTAGAATCACAAATGTCAAACAGCAACTATGAAATTGTAAAAAAAGCCAGCGATGAATATTCAAAAGTTTCTGCTCGGCTAGAAGAATGTTACGCTCGCTGGGAAGAACTTGCAATTTAATAATTTAACTTTTGCAGTTTAACTTTGAGGCGGAATTATAATTGTGTAAATGGGCGAAGTGTAAGTTTTTTCTTCATTTTGTTTTGTCCACTGAACAATTATTTTTACGTTAGGTTCAGTTTTTTGTTCACTTGTAAACAGAAAATTTCCATTTTTTAATATTGAAGGAGTCAGTGCATCTGAATTTGAAATTACATGAGAATATAATTCAAATTGACTTTCAAGATTTTGTTTTAATTCACTTTGAAAAAAAATTTGCTCGCCTTGTTTTATTGAAATTTGCTTAAGCGTTTCAAAATTAGTTTTTAAGTCAAAAAGTTTTTCAGAATCGTTAAGCAAATAAATAAAATCTTTATCTTGCGGATATGTAAAAAAATATCCTTCCATTAAGTGACTTTGCCCGCAAGTTGAGCATTTTTGAGAATAAGAATCAGAGAAAATTTTATAAGTTTTATTTGAGTCAGAATTTTTTGCAAAAGTTTTTGTGCTTTCATCTGTAAATTCAACAGAAATTTCAGAATCGCTAAAATTTAAAACATAAATTTGTGAGTTTTTATTGTTTACACTGATTTTTTCTTCTGGAAAACGACAAATATAATCTGGAATACAAGATGCAAATAAAAAACTAGAGAAAAGCAAAGTTAAAAAAATATATTTATTGGAACATATATAAGAATTTAACCGCATCTTTATCTCCTAATTTTCTTTTTTAAATTTTAGCATATAGAAAAAAACTTTACTTTATAATATTGATTTTTATAACATTTTTTTTACTTGATTTATTTTATAATTTGAGTTTTTTTTGTGCTAACGGTTTGTATTGCCATCTTCTGCAAGGAGTAGCGGTTAATAAAGAGCGACAGGAGGTCGCGTTGCTCTCTCGTAAGTAATAAATTTGTTAAGATTTTGCTTGCCAAAATCTTAAAGTTAAATTTTTGCACGGATGCAAAAATTTAAACAACTTAGCCCCGATTGTAGCACCGCGATAGCGTTCTTGCGAAGCAAGAATGAAGTGAAAACGGAAGTGCGAAAAGCGGGTTTTGTTTGGGGCGGACGGTTACTTAAAAAAGTGGCTAAAACTGGCAGTTCCCTATTAAATTTTTTACTAAGCGAAGATAGATTCCGAAACGAGTTCGGAATGACAACTTAAGTTTAAATTTCCTAATAAAATTCGCTCCAATGGTTCGACTGGGCTCACAAACCGAAAAAAAATTAAAAATTTTAACTGACGATTTTTTTTTATTTAATTATAATTGGTTTTATGTCTACAATTTCTAAACTGACTAAAAACCTTGAAACTAAATATAAGGTTTATTCGTTTCTTTGCCCGCTTACGATGATTGGCGAAGTTCTTATGGAAACAACGATTCCGCTGATGATGGCTCGCATTATTGATGTAGGAATTGCAAATGCTGATTTTTCTTACGTTCTAAAAACTGGCTTAATTATGCTTGGAATGGCAGCGTTTTCACTTTTTTGTGGTGCGTTTGGCGCAAGACTTGGTGCAGTTGCGGCAGTTGGATTTTCGCACAACGTAAGGCGAAATCTTTTTTCGAAAATTCAAGATTTTTCTTTTGGCAACGTTGATCATTTTTCTTCAAGTTCGCTTGTTACGCGACTTACAACTGACTGCACAAACATTCAAAACACTTATCAAATGTTAATTCGAATTTGTATTCGTGCACCTTTTATGTTAATTTCTGGCACAATTTTAGCGTTTTTTATTAACAAGGAACTTTCGCTGATTTTTGCAGTTGCGATTCCACTTGTTGCCTTATTTTTGATTTTTTTAGCAAGAAAAGGTTTTCCTTTGTTTTCTAAAATGCTCGGATTTTATGACAAGTTGAATAATACAGTTCAGGAAAATTTGACTGCAATTCGCGTAGTTAAAAGTTATGTTCGGGGCGATTTTGAAAATCAAAAATTTGATGATTGTGCTAAAAGCCTAAAAGATGCTCAAGTTCGGGCGGAAAAATTGATTATTTTCACAAGTCCGATGATGCAAATGGTTATTTACATAAGTATTATTGCAGCTCTTTGGTTTGGCGGAAGAATGATTGTTTTTGGTTCAATGAAAACTGGCGAATTGGTGAGTTTTATTTCTTACATTGGGCAAATTCTTATGTCGCTGATGATGGTTTCGATTGTTTTTATTGGCGTGGTTTTGTCTAGGGCGAGCATAAATCGTGTTGTTGCAGTTTTAGATGAAGTTCCAGAAATTCAAAATCCTCAAGAAAATGTTTGCGTTAAAAATGTAAAAGATGGTTCACTTGATTTTGAAAATGTTTCTTTTAGTTATGTTCACGACAAAAATAATTGTGTTTTAAGCAATATAAATCTTCACGTGGATTCTGGAAAAATGATTGGAATTATTGGCGGAACTGGTTCTTCTAAAACAACTTTGGTTTCGCTTATTCCGCGACTTTATGATTGTCTTGAAGGTTCGGTTAAAGTTGGCGGAGTTGATGTTAAAAATTACGATTTGACGATTTTACGCGACAATGTTTCTGTGGTTTTGCAAAATAATGTTTTGTTCAGCGGGACTATAAAAGATAATTTGCGTTGGGGAAATCAAAATGCTAGCGATGAAGAAATTATAAACGCTTGTAAAATTGCTGATGCTCACGAATTTGTTTCTTCACTTCTGAACGGTTACAACACAGATTTAGGTCAAGGCGGCGTAAATTTGAGTGGCGGACAAAAACAGCGACTTTGCATTGCTCGGGCTTTACTTAAAAATCCTAAAATTTTGATTTTAGATGATTCAACTTCGGCGGTTGATACGGCAACTGACTCAAGGATTCGAAGTGCTTTACGAGAAAATCTTAAAAGTTCTACAAAAATTATTATTGCCCAGCGAATTTCTTCTGTTCAAGACGCGGATTTTATTTACGTTTTGGATAACGGACAAATTAACGGTTCTGGAACTCACGAAGAACTTTTGGCGACGAATGAAATTTATAGAGAAGTTTATGATTCTCAGTTAAGTAGAAATTAGGAATTAGAAGCGAGAACTTGCGACTTTTTGAGAAAATGCTTAGTTTTTTTGCAAAAAGTATAAATTTTCCGCGAGAAACTGACAACTTTTTGCGAGAAAGTGGCGGTTTGCTACAAGAATTTGCACTTTTCTCGCAAGAAACTGTCACTTTCTTAACAGACTTTGAAGTTTTCTTGAAGAAAAACTGCAAATTTACTCGCAAAACTGCAATTTTTCAGCCGCAAGAAAAAAAAGTGAACGCTTTATAAAAAAAATTATGCTAAAAGTAAAAATGTGTGCCATACACTAAAATCAAAATAAAGAAAAAAAATAAAAAAATTAAATGGGAGAAAAAAATGCCACCAGTTAAAATGAAAGGCGTTGCTAAACCTAAAAATTCAAAAAAAACTATAAAAAGACTTTTACATTACTTGGGCGAGTTTAAATTTTTGATTGTTGTGCTTTTGTTCGTAACGTTAATCAGCGTTGGAGCGAGCGTTTTAGGCGACACTTTAATAAAACCTGCCTTGAACAATTATATAATTCCACTTTTTACGCGTGCAACTAGCGGAGAATCTCTTGGCATAAAAGATTTTTTCCCTTTTATAAAAATGCTTTGCATAATCGCTTGCGTTTTTGTTTTAGGAGCTTTTGCAACTTGGGGCAATTCCAGAATAATGCTTCACATTTCAACAAGCACTTTGTATAAAATCAGAACGGATTTGTTTCATAAAATGGAAACTTTGCCACTTAAATATTACGACACTCACACGCACGGCGAACTTATGTCGCTTTACACAAACGACGTGGACACTTTGCGCGAAATGATGAGTCAAACTCTTCCGCAACTTATTACGAGTGTTATAAATGTTTTGGCACTTTTCGTGATGATGACAATTACAAGTCCGCTTCTTACGGCTTTAGTTATTTTAACTTTAGCTTTGATGATGTTTTTGGCAACAAAAGTCGGCAAAAAAAGTGCTCGGGCTTTTCGTGATCAGCAAAAAAATATTGGAAATTTAAACGGTTATATAGAAGAAATGATTGCTGGACAAAAAGTTGTTAAGGTTTTTAATCACACTAAAAAATGCAAAGAAGAATTTGCGGTTTTAAACGACAATCTTCAAGAATCTTCAACTCGAGCAAACACTTTTGCAAATATTTTGGGTCCGATTATGGGAAACTTAAGCCACGCACAATACGCTTTAGTTGCAATCGTTGGTTCACTTTTGATTATAAAAGGCAAGTTTGATGTTGGTTCAATCGCCGCTTTTTTGCAATACACGAGAAGCTTTTCGCGGCCAATTACGATGATGAGTCAACAATTTAATTCGATTTTGAACGCACTTGCCGGAGCAGAGAGAATTTTTAGCGCCATTGATGAACAAAGTGAACTTGATAACGGCACGATTTCTTTAGTAAACGCTGTGGAAATTTCTGTGCTTAACGCTGGGGATTCTTCTGATGAAAATAACGTTGATGTAAGTGCTGGGGATTTTGCTTGTGCGAGTGAGAGCGACGCTGATGTAACAAAGGCGAGTCTTAGCACAAACAACGCTCTTAGCACGCAAAAACTTACAATAAAAGAAGAAAAATTTGCTCTTAGCATATTAAATGACGCTGTAGCGAACGAGAGCGACGCTGGCGTAAGTGCGGGCATCGCTGAGACAAGCGAAGGCGACGCTGGTGCTAGCGAAAGCTCCGCTGACTTAACCGCCAGTTTCGATGGCACAAGTGAAACCTCCGCTGAAGTAACCGCAAGTTTCGCTAGTGCAAGCGAAAATCCCGCTGGCACAAGCGACACAAAAGTCCGCCTAGTTCAATCTTTCGCAAAAACTGGAACTTGGGCATGGAAAGATGACGACAAACTCACAAAGTTAAGAGGCGACGTAGACTTTTCAAACGTAAGTTTCAGTTATGTTCCGCAAAAAGAAATTTTACATCACATCGACTTGCACGCAAAAGCTGGCGAAAAAATTGCACTAGTTGGCTCAACCGGCAGTGGCAAAACTACAATCACAAATCTCCTCACAAGATTTTACGACATTGAAGACGACAAAGGTTTAATCACTTACGACGGAATTCCAATCAAAAAAATCGCAAAATCTGATTTAAGAAAATCGCTCGGAATGGTTTTACAAGACACGCATCTTTTTACGGGAACAATCCGCGAGAACATTCACTACGGAAATTTGGATGCAAGCGAAAAGCAAATTCTTGACGCAGCAAAACTCGCAAACGCTGACCAATTTATTCGTCACTTAGAAAATGGCTACGACACAGTAATTACAGGCGACGGAGCAAATTTGAGTCAAGGTCAGCGTCAACTTTTAGCCATTGCACGAGCCGCCATTGCAAATCCGCCAGTTTTAATTTTGGACGAAGCAACTTCTTCAATCGACACGCGAACAGAAAAACTCATTGAAAAAGGAATGGATCATCTTATGGAAGGTCGCACGGTTTTTGTAATTGCCCACAGACTTTCTACGGTCCGCAACGCAAACGAAATTATTGTTTTGGAAAAAGGAAATATTATTGAACGCGGAAATCACGAAACGCTTATGGCACAGCACGGTCGCTATTACAAACTTTACACGGGAGCGTTTGAGTTAGATTAAATTTTGGAGCACGCTTTGTTATTTGAGATTTAATTCGCCATACTAACAGTTCGCCCCAAACAAAACCCGCTTTTCGTGGTTCCGTTTTCACTCCATTGCTTCGCAACCTTTAGGTTGCTCACAACTCGCTCACGCTCGCCACTACAATCGGGGCTAGGTTGTTTAATTTTTTCCAGCCGTGCAAATTCTTAACGATCTTTTTCTTTAACTGAATGACGCGACATCCGTGTCGCTCTTTATCGACTTTTGCTTTTTGCATTAAACGACAAACCTGCCCGCCACTTTTACTAAGAAGATGTTTCCTAAAAAAAGAAAATGCCAAACTTAGCACAAAAAAAAACTTGAGTCTAAATCTCAAACTTAAAATTCAATTCCGTTCATAATTTTTTTAATTTCTTTTGCAGAAAGTTTCCGATTTGCTAAAAGAATTTCGTCCATTGCACCTTTAAAATAAGGATCGTTCCAGTTTGATTTTCCAAAGAAAAGATTTTTTCCTTGAGCCGCCCTAAAATCTTCGAGCAAAACTGGAGCTTTAACTTCGTCCTGCAAAATTCCATTTTGATACAAAGACATTTTGCCTTTTCCGTAAACCGCCGCAATATGAATCCACTCGTTAGGCTTTGGCAAAAAACTGTAAACTTGGTAGCCAGTTTGCTCTTCGTGAAGTCCCAAAATTCCTGGCGTTCTTCCATCAACTGCGCAATAAACATCTGGACGACGATTTCCAATGTCCCAAATTCTACACCAATTTCGCCATTCATCCGCTTTAACCCAAACGCAAACCGTAAATTCTTCGCCACTCAAAAGTTCATCGCCAAAAGACAAAAACTCATCTTCGCCATTAAAATAAAGTGCCTTTCCAAATTTTCCGTCAACAAGAACAGTTTGTTCCGAATTTGTGCGAGCGTCGTTTGCCAAAGAACTTTCGTCTTTTACAATTTTATTTTGAATTTCTTGATCAAACGAATAATAAGACACAATTCCTTTTGATTTTTTTAAATTGAACTTTGGGGAAGCAAAAGAGATTCCAACTACAAAAAAAGAAATTAAACTAAACGCAAAAAGTGATTTTTTCATTTTTACTCCAAATTTAAAACTTGCTGATTTTTAAACTTTTTTGATTCTACGTGATTTTTCGTGCAAAATTTTTATGAAAACGTTTACATAAATTATATAAAGAAGATTGCAATTTTGCAATAAAATTTTCAACATTCTGTCGATTACGAGAACTTTCTCTTCGAGAAAATTCTCAAGCATCTTATGGCATTTACGGCAACTTCCTTGTCGCCATCTTCTGCCACAGCGAGTATCTTCTTAGTAAAGGGCGGCGGCAAAGCCGCCGCCCCCACAGAAGACTTAGCCCCGATTGTTTTTGACCTCCTGTCAATTACGAGAATTT
>CAZLXK010000042.1:0-13552 GCA_964563305.1 uncultured Treponema sp. | reverse complement strand
CCGTCTTCGTGTCGGTTACGAGAATTTTCTCTTCGCTAAAATTCTCAAGGTTTTTTGCAGTTTTAAGGCGACCTCCTTGTCGCCATCTTTTACAAGAAGGTTTTATTCTCTTAGTAAAGCGTGTCAATTACGAGAATGTGCAACTTGTTTGAAACTTTTGTTTTAAAATGTTGTTTTTAAATTCGTGATTTCGACGTTGCTGCTATAAGCTTTGTTTCAAGTTCAATCAGCGTGAGTTTCTTGCAAGAAAGTGGGGCGGGCTGCTTTTTGCAGCCCGCCCCTTAGTTGACTGCCAGCCGCTAGAAAAAAAGTGACCGTTTCTTGCAAGAAAGACTTAGCCCTGATTGTAAGGGCGAGCGAACTCGCAACGAAGTTTCGAGCGAAGCGAGTTCTGGAGCAAAGCGGAAGAATGGAGGCGATGAGCCGAAACCCTGAAAAGCAGGTCGGAGTTTAAGAATTTGCTCCAAAAGAATATTCGGAAAATTCGCTGTGCTAAGTGCTCAACGATGCTTTGCTTTGCTCAGAATGACGGCGGTATAGTAAAAATTGATTTTTGATTGTGGAGGTTTTATAATATTTTTTATGAAAAGTTTAAGAAAGTTTGGGGTTTTTATAGGAATTTTTTGCGTTTACTTTGTTTTTTCGACAATTTCTTGCATTTTTTCAACAAATCCTACAAATTCTGACGACAGCGACGCTTTAACGGATTTTTCTAGCGACGCGGACACTTCTGATTCAGCATTTTTTTACACACTTTCAAGCGACAGTTCTTCTATTACATTGCCAAATCTTACGGCTGGTCAAGTTATTTTGTGGGCAAATTTCAACAAGGGAACTTCAACAATTTCTTTTAGCAAAGTACGAGCGACACTTTCTTCGAGCAGCAATCTTAACACTTCAACTTCTAGCTCAAGTGGCGTTGTTCCTTATTCAAGTTCTTCGAGCTCTAGCGGTTCAAGTTCAGGCGGAGCGGGCGGTTCTCGCGGACGTTCTGTTTTGGACGACACAACTGATGGTTCGGCGACTTCAAGTGACAGTTTTGCGAGTTTAAGCGACAGTTCGGGCGAAAGTTCTGCAAACTTTGCAAAAATTAAACATTTTGTGCCTCAAGTTAGCAATAAAGACTTGTTTGAGCAAGCTCAATTATCAAATTCATCTTCTCGCTCGGTAAGTTTAAGTCGTAGCGTAAATTCTTCGCCAGTTACAATTTCAAATTTTACGGTTGGAAAATTAACAAAACCAATTTACATTGATTACACTTATGACCTTGATTCATATAAAGAGGCAAGTGCGACTTTGCAAGCAATCGGCTACGATGGCGGTTACACAGATGAAGATTCTAATGTTACAAGCGATGCGGTTTGTTTAGTTTGGGTTATTGATAATTATTTTAGCGAATCTGGAACTTCTTCTGGCGACGTAATAAATTCTACAGTTGCTCACAGTTTGGCTAGAAAATTTGCAAAATATTATTCACTTGAAAGAGAAATTTTTGGCGAAGAAAGCGATTATCTTATTAATTCAAGTGGTTATCTTGACACAACTTCAATGAAATACAATAGCAAAACTGGAAATTTTGTAAATATTGTAGTTTATGATATTGGCGATGATTATGGTAAAGAAAAGCAAACGGGCGTGGTTGGATATTTTTATTCAAAAGATTATTTTGAAACTGGCTCTTATTCAAGTTCAAGTGTTTTAAATTACACAAATGCTGGAAAATATTTTTACATTGACAGTCCATTTTGCAATTATGATTCTAACAGAACTTATTCTGGAACAGGGGACGTGAGCGATACTGCAATTACAACGCTTTTTCACGAGTTTCAGCATATGATTGATTTTAACAACAAAGATTTAAATAATCTTAGTTCGGCAACTTGGTACAACGAAATGCTTTCTATGCTCGCGGAAGATGTTTTAGCAACTCAACTTGAAATTCAAGATTCTGATGATGCGGCTTGGAACGTAAGAATGCCAACTTATAATAAGTATTATTATTCTTCGGCATTAGATGAATATCGTAGCAGCGATTATGCAATTTATTCTTATTCGACTGCTTACGCTTTAGGTGCTTATGTTGCAAGAAATTACGGCGGAATAAAACTGATTGAAGAAATGAGCAAAAATTCTTATGTTAATTTTGAATCAATCTTAAAAGCAATAGAAACTGTTTCTGGAAAATCACTTTCGGGATTGCAACTTTACAAAGAAGTTATTGCCGCTAGTGTTTTTAGAGATGGCGTAAAAAATTCTTCTACAACTTATTCTTTTGCAAGTACAAACAATTTGCCAACATTTTACAAAGAACAAAGTGCAAGTTATTCTGGAACAAATTTAACTTTGCCAAAAATAAGCATTTTTTCTGATGATTACGGATTTTCATACAACAGCAAATCTTCAACGTCTTATTGCGGTCCTTTAATTATGCAAAGTGGAATTGTTTCGTCTGAAGGTTTAAGAGGACATTGCTTTAACATTCATTACGCTGGTTCTGTAAAATCTAATGGTGATGTAACTTTAAATTTTACATCTTCGTCTGGAAATTTTGATTCAAATGAGCAAATTTTGATTTTTGTTCAAGACGCTTTTTCTAATGTTGTTGATTGATTTGATTTGCGGATTGATGGTTTTGTTAGCAAACTTGCGTTTGCGTCAGAAAACTTGCAGTTGCTTTCAAAAACTGTCAGTTTGCACAAAAAAATCCTCATCATTTAATCTAATAATAATTTAAAAACAATAACACTTTATTTTAACAAAATCATAATAATAGCCTTTAAAATTAAAAGGTTGTCAAAAAATTTTTGGCATAGGAGGCTTTATTGTGAAATATTTAAGAAAGTGTTTCTTTGCAGTTTTATTTTTGAGTGTGTTTTTAGTTTCTCAAAATTTAATTTCTTGCAAAAGACTTACTGATGAACCGCAAAATGTAAATCCGCAAAATCCATCATCAGAAAACAGCGGAGATCAACTTGTTGATTTTTCAAAAGAACAAGATCTTTCTAATTCAAAATTTATGTACACGCTCGACCAAAATACGTCTTCAATTACTTTGCAAAATCTTACGGCTGGTCAAATAGTTTTGTGGGCAAATTTCAACATAGGAACTTCAAAAATTTCAGAAGAAAATGTAAGAGCAAAACTTGCTTCGAGTTCAAATCTTAACACATCTTCCACAAAAGTTGTGCCTTATTCTCCTCAAGAAAATTCTTATGATTTCGATTCTAATTTGAGATCTGTTTCAAAATCAGCAAATTCAGCAAATCAGAAATTTCCTAAAATTAAACATTTTGTTCCGCCTGTAAGCAATCAAAAATTATTGGAAAAAGCAAAGACAAATTCTTTTCGCAGTGTAAGTTCTCGCGTGGCAATAAAATCTGAACCAGTTAAAATTTCTGATTTTACAGTTGGAAGTTCAAAACGCGACATTTTTATTGATATTGATGAAAATGTTTCTAAATATGAAAAACGCGAATCTTATTTGAGAGCAATTGGTTATCATAAAGATGGAAAAGGTTATTCTGATGTGGATTCTGACAAACCTCAAGACGCAACTCCAATTTGTTTAGTTTGGGTTCCAAATGATTTTTATGACGCTTCAAATTCAAAAGGTGACAAAATAAATTCAAAAGTTGCTCAAAGCATTGCAAAAAAATTCGCAGCATATTGTCCGCTCGAACGAGAAATTTTTGGCGAAGAAAGCGATTATCTTTTGAATTCACAAGGCGAATTGTACGATCAAACAATGGACAGAATCAGCGAAACTGGAAATTTTATAAATATTGTAGTTTATGATATTGGCGATGATTATGACAAAGAAGATGTTGAACCTTGCGGCGTAGTTGGATATTTTTATTCAAAAGATTATTTTGAAACTGGCTCGTATTCTGGCGACGATGAAATTTTAAATTACACAAATATGGGAAAATATTTTTATATTGACAGTCCGTTTTGTAATTTAGTTTCTAGCGCAAGTTCTTATGCTGAGGATTCTGTTTTGTACGGCGGAACTGGCGACGTGAGCGGAACTGCAATTACAACGCTTTTCCACGAATTTCAGCATATGATTAACTGGAATACAAAAACTTATCAAGATCTTGAACCTTCTGCTTGGTACGATGAAACGCTTTCTATGCTTGCAGAAGATGTTTTAGCAACTCATCTTGGAATTCAAGATTCTGACGACGCAGTTTATAACACAAGAATTCCTAATTACAATGAATATTATTATTATTCAGCTTTAGATGAATATCGCGACGATGATTATGCAGTTTATTCTTACGGAACTGGTTATGCTTTAGGTTCTTATGTTGCTAGAAATTACGGCGGAATAAGTTTGATTAAAGAAATTAGTCAAAATAAAGCGGTTGATATGGATTCGATTGTTCAAGCAATCAAAACTGTTCAAAATAAAGATCTTAGTGCTTTGCAACTTTACAAAGAAGTTATTGCAGCGAGTGTTTTTAGAGATGGAATTCAAAAGAATTCTAAAAAATATGACTTTGCAACAAAAAATTCTTTACCAACATTTTATAAAGAAGTTTCTGAAACTATTGGAGGAAATTCTTATACTTTAAAGCCAATTAGTGCTTTTTGTGATGATTATTCTTACACTTATGATCCTTTTGGAATTGGTGATTATTATAGCGGACCAACTATTTTAGAAGCTGGACTTGTTTTTCCTGAAAAAGAAGGTTTGGCTGGGCACAGATTTAATCTTCACTTTGCAGGCGAAGTTTCTAGTAATGGTGATGTAAGTTTGAGTTTTACATCTTCGTCTGGAAATTTTGATTCAAATGAGCAAATTTTAGTTTTTGTTCAAGACGCTTTTTCTAATGTTGTTGAAGAATGATGCTTTTTTTTGTGGATTTGCGGACTGAAACTTATGTTGTCATTGCGAGAACTTTAGTTCGTGGCAATCTACTTGCGGTTTTTTCAGCAAACTGGCAGTTGTTTTCGGATTGACGGTTGCGACGGCAAACTGACGCTTGCTCTCGATAACTGACGCTTGCGATGCCAAACTGGCAGTTGTTTGCGAGAACTCGCGGTTGCGTCAGAAAACTTGCAGTTGTGCCAGCAAACTGACGCTTGTGCCGACGAATTTGCGGTTGCGTTAGAAAACTGGCGTTTTCGCGAGCAAACTGGCACTTAGCAACGAAGATTCAAAAATAAGCTTTAGAACTTCCCTTGAATAAAATGCTCAAACTAAATTAAACTTAAAATAGTTAATCTAGTGTGAAAACTGGCGGTTTCATTTGCAAACTGACTCTTGGCACAAAAAAGTGCAAAACGCGAAAACTGGCGGTTTGCCGCGGAAAGTGTCGCTTAAGTTTTGTGGTTTCGACTATGATCAACCACCGCGACTTTTCTGCGAGAACTGTGGTTGTATTTGCAAACTGACTCTTGGCACAAAAAAATTTTCGCTTAAAGTGGAAATTCTCCGCGATAATTGGCAGTTAGCAAAGAAAATTCGCACTTACATAATAAATTTTAGTTTGGAGAAAATAAAATGAGCTTTCTTTCTAAGGAAAAAACTCCTGCACAAATAATCGTGCAAGATGTTTGTAGAATCAAAAAAAACGAAAAGGTTTTAATAATTGCAAATCCAGAAACAAATTTGATTGCACAAGATATTTTTGCGGCAAGTAACGAACAAGGTGCAAAGACAACGTTGCTTTTTCAAACTGCAAAAAAATCAATGGATTATGCAGAAGAAACTGTAATTGCTGCAATAAAAAGTGAACCTGACGTTTGTTTTTCGATTTCTGCAAATAAACTTGGAAAAGATGCTTTTGGAATTGAAAATCCTTACAAAGATGAAAATGGCAAAACTTACGACAACATTTTTGATTATCTTCTTGACGGCAAAAAAACTCTGCGTGCAGTTTGGACTCCAGGAATAACAGAAGATATGTTTAGTCGCGTGGTGAATATTGATTATAAAAAACTCGCTGAACGTTGCAAAATCCTTTGTGAAAAATACGAAAATGCTGTAAGTGCTCACGTAACAAGTCCAAACGGCACTGACATTACAGTCGGCTTAAAAGGTCGCAAGGCAATGGAAGATAATGGCGATTTTAGTCAAGCGGGAACTGGCGGAAATATTCCAGCAGGCGAAGTTTTTATTAGTCCAGTTGTGGGAACTTGCGAAGGAACTATTGTTTTTGATGGAAGTATGACTTTTGGCGACGGAGATTTGCTTTTAAAAAATCCAATCAATGTAAAAGTTGAGCAAGGTTTTGTTAGCGAAATAAAAGGCGGCGACGAAGCAAAAAAACTTCTAAAAGATATTTTGATTGCCGAAAAAGAACCTAAAGCAATGGAACTTTTAGGAAAATTGCCAAAAGGTCAGGGAAGCGTTTATTCTAAAAATGCAAGAAATATTGGCGAACTTGGAATTGGTTTAAATCCAGCGGCAAATATTACCGGAAATATGCTCGAAGATGAAAAAGCATTTAAAACTTGTCACTTTGCGATTGGCGAAAATTACGATGGCGATGCTCCCGCTCTTATTCATTTTGATGGCGTTGTAAGAAATCCCACAATCACAATAAAATATGAAGATGGAAGCGAAGCGACGATTTTGGATAAAGGTGATTTGCAAATTTAGCGGTGGTTGAACTTGTCGAAAACATAAGTTTTGAATGTCATAAATCCGTAGAAAAGTGAGGAAAATATGAAAAGATTTATTTTGATTTTAAGCGTTTTTTTGATTAGTTTTAACGTTTTTGCACAAAATTCAAATTCAAACTCAAGCGAAAATCCTTCTGAAGACTCATCAAGTAAAAATTCTATAAAAGTTGCTCCAAGCACGGCTCGTCCTGGCGAAGGTGGCGGTAAAGGAATAAAAGATTTTACAGAAAATTTTTTGCAAGGACTTTCAGACGGATTTGGTGCGTTAAGTAATGAACTTGAAAAAAGAGATTTTGTTGAACTTTCTGGAAAAGTAAAGGTTAAAGGCAAAGGCGAAAATTTAAAAATCACCTTAAAATCCACAGACAAAGAAACTTACAATTTAACCACGTTAAGCGGTTCCACAGATTCTTTAAAAAAGTTGGCACTGGCAAAAAATCAGCAAATAAAAGCAACTGGCGTTTTAAATAAAGAAACTAAAGTTTTTGTAATTGTAAGTTATGTTCTTCTTGATGATGACGATGGCGACGAAGTAAAAATTTAACTTGAAAGTTTTTTCGCTTGCTCGGCAAAGTTTATCAATTCTTCGCGAGTTAAATCTTCTTGATTTTTTAACATACTTTCAGGAATCCCGTACGCTTTTTCTAAATCTTCTGAAGTAAGAACTTCTTTTGGCGTTCCGTAAGACATATCTCGATTTGGATAAATCAAAAGAACTTTGTCCGTAAACTTTCGGCTTAAATCAATTTCGTGCATAGAAATAAAAATTCCAGTTTTTGTTTGATGACAATAATCTTTTAAGTAAGCGAGCGATTTTTGTTTTTGATAATCTTCCATTGCAAATAAAGGTTCGTCCATAAAAATTGTTGAACTTCCATACAAAATGCTAAATGCTAAAAGAACGCGTTGAATTTCGCCTTTGCTGATTTGATTTAGTTTGTGATTTAAGATTTTTTCTAATTCAAAAGTTTCAAGAACTTCATCAAATAAATCTTTTTGACTTTTAATTGCTTTTGCATTTGCTTTTAAGGTTCCGCTTTTGTAAACAAATTCTAAAAGTTTAAAAACTGAATCTTGGCTTTCAAATTCCATATTTTGATAAATTACACTTGCCAAAAGATTTTTTTCTTCTTGATTAAGATTTGCGATTTTCTGTCCGCACAAAAGAACATTTCCATTTTGAGGAATAAGTCTGCCAGACGCTAACATTAAAAAAGTTGATTTTCCCGAAGCATTTGGGCCAACTAAACTTGTAAATTCACAAGGAAATTTTGCACTAAAATGTTCAAAAATTGGCTCTGGAACAATTTGATTTCCGTTTTCATCAAAATCATCTTCAACCAAAGGATATGTAAAACTTACGTCGTTAAATTCTAAAAAATTTTTCATACACAGAGAATAACTTAAAGAGTGCGGATTTGCAATTAAGTGATTTTTGTGAGTGATTTTAGTTAACTTCCATTAACTCAAGGTAAGTTATATAATTAAATTTCTTAAACATAAAAAAAATGCACTTCCAGCGAGAACACTAGTTTGAAAAATGGCTTCCGCGTTCACTTCGTTCACTTATGCAGATTGTTTTTCAAACTAGAACCTCGCTTCCGTGCATTTTTCTTGTGTAAAAATTCAAGTAAAACATAAAAAAATGCACTTTCGTTAAGAAAATTGACTATAAATATAAATATCTAGGAAAAATTATGGGATTTTTTAGTAAACTTTTTGGAAAGAATAAATCTGATAAAAAGTCAGAAAATGAACCTTCTTTAATAGAAAGAATTGTTCTTTCAATGAATTTGCTTTTTGAAAAATCAGGAAATTTAAATTCTCAGTTTGAAGATGAAAAATCAGAAATTCAAAAACTTGCTCAAAATTCAAAAAATCTTGTTGAAGTTGATGAAATTTTTGGTGCAAAACTTGAACATGAAATTCTTGCTTCAATTACAAAAGTAAGTTTCTCTTGCGACAATGCACTTGCGGGAAAAAATCTTGAGCAAGTAAAAAAGAATCTTACGAGTTTGAACTCGCTTATGAATCAAAGACTTGCCTTGCAAGCGAAAAACTAAAAAATGCACTTCGCTTGAAACTTCGTTGCGAGTTCAGCAAGGATACTGACTTGAAAAACGGCTTTCGCACTCACTTGAAACTTCGTTATGAGTTCAGCAAAACACTGACTTGGAAAACGGCTTTTGCACTCACTTGAAACTTCGTTGTGAATACGTTTGTGCAGATTGTTTTTCAAGTCAGAACCTCGTTTCCGTGCATTTTTTTATTTTCATAAAAGAATTTAAGAATTGAATATTAACATTTTATTTGCGACAAAACTTTTCCTATGCTTTCGTGAATTACTAAATCGCTGTAAGAATCGCTTGGAGTTGGATCGCGATTTATTAAAACCAAATGTTTGCCAGAAAAATATCGAATTAAGCCCGCCGCCGGATAAACGCTTAGCGAAGTTCCTCCAATAATCATCATATCAGCACTAGAAATTGCTTGCATTGCAGAACTTAAAGTTTGCTCGTTTAAACTTTCTTCGTACAAAACAACATCTGGTTTTATAATTCCGTTGCAATCTTTTTTAGAGCAGCGAGGAATTCCTTGCGAATCTTGATTTTGAAGAACGTAATTTATGTCGTAAAAACTGCCACATTTTGTGCAATAATTTTTTAGCGTAGTTCCGTGCAATTCTAAAACATTTTTACTTCCTGCCGCTTGATGTAAACCGTCAATATTTTGCGTTATAACTGCCGAAAGTTTTCCTTTTTCTTCTAGTTCAGCAAGTTTAAAATGTGCAGCGTTTGGTTTTATTCCTTGAATTAAAATTTTTTCGCGGTAAAATCTGTAAAATTCTTGCGGATTTGAATAAAAAAAACTTTTGCTTAGAATTGTTTCTGGCGGAAATTTCCATTTTTGATTGTAAAGTCCGTCTGTACTTCTAAAATCTGGAATTCCGCTTTCTGTGCTAACTCCCGCTCCTCCAAAAAATACAATTTGTGAACTTTCGTCTATGAATTTTTGTAAAATTGCAATTTTTTCGCTTAAATTTTGCGATATTTTTTGTAAATTTTCCATAATTAAAATCCTCTATTTCAGAGATTTTTTTATCTAAAATTTGTATTTTTCATTTTATCACGAATTTGTTTAAATTTACAAAAAACTTGTGCTAAAATTGGAGATATTAGAGATTCTTTTTGATTTAAGATATTTGAATTTTATGCCGATTTTTAAACGTAATGTTTTATCTTAAAAAATAAGGTCATTTTTTTTATCTTGATTTTTAAAAATGTCCGCAAATAAAAATTTTGTGTCCTTTTGGGAGGAATTTTATGAGTAAAAAAGTTTTTTGTTTCTTGCTTTTTAGTTTTTTTGCCTTTAGTTTTACATTTGCTACTCGAAAAAACGAAGTTCAGCATCCAGAAAATATGAATAGTTGGCAAAATGAATTTGACATCAACAATAAAAATGGAAAATACAATATTCTTGTAGAAGCGGAAGATCAAGCAGGAAACATTGAAACTGTTGGACCTTATAATATTTATATTGATGAAGAATCAGACTTGCCGGTTACAAGCATTACAAATCCTAGCGAACAAATGCGAGTTCCTGGAAATTTAAATATTGTTGGCACTTGTGTTGATGATGATGAAGTTGCAGAAGTTTACATTATTCTTGATGGCGACAAAGAAAATCCTATAAAAGTTGAAGGAACTGAATTTTGGTCATATTATCTTGACACAACAAAACTTTTAGAAGGTCCGCACACGATTGAAGCGTACGGAATTGATAATGGAAATCCAGAAGCATATCGAGATGAAGAAACTGGCGAAATTGATGAATCAAAAGTTAAACCTAAAACTGGACATTCTGTAAAAGTTACTTGGCAACTTGATAGAAGAGCTCCAACTGTTGAAATAAATTCTGATAATCATTATATGGGCGAGTTGGTTCGTGGAAAAATTACGCTCGAAGGTAAAGTAAAAGACGGAAACGGAATTAAAGCTCTTGAATATAGCACAGACGGCGGGCGAATTTATAAAAGCACAAAAATTAAAGAAGTAAAATTAAAAACTCCGGACGAAGACGGACTTTCTTCTTATTGGACATTTTCAATTCCACTTGATACAAAAAAATTATATTCTGACGGAGCGGCAACTTGTTGGTTTAAGGCAACTGACGGTGCAGGTTCTGTGGGAAAATATGCGTTTTTGTTTTTTGTTGATAACACAAATCCTGAAATTGTGATTGTAAGTCCCGAAGAGAGTGAAGTTGTAAACGGTGTTTTTACAGTTGCAGGTTATGCTTACGACGCAAATCATATTGCGGAACTTTCTTATGATTTTATGGGCGAAAGTGGAAAATTTGAAATTACGCCAGGAAATCCGTATTTTGTAAAAGATTTTGATTCACGTGGAAAATCAGCAAAGGCAGAAGTTTTAACAATTACCGCAGTTGACACAATGGGAAATGTGGCTGAGAAAAAACAAACAATCATTTTAGATCAAGAAGCCGACAAACCAGTTGTTGTAATAAATTATCCTACAACAGAAGTAAAAATTTCTGGAGAAGACAAATCTTTGTTTATTCGCGGAATTGCGAGCGATGATGATGGCGTTTCTAAAGTTTTTTATAAACTTGACAATGGAGATGAGCAAGTTATAGAAACCGATGGCGTTTTTTATGCTGAACTTCCAGTTGAACTTGATGACGGTTTGCACACAATTTCTGCTTATGCAGTTGATAAATATGGCGTAAAAGGAAATCTTACTAAAACTACATTTACAGTTTTAGGTGCGGCTCCGCGTTACGAAAATCCAAGTTATAGAATTGGAAAAGAAAGTTCTCCTTACACTGACGGAATGCAAATAAATCCTGAAGCCGACGGAACTTACGAAATTACTGTTAATTCAAGCGTTGGCGTAATTGGCGGACATTATCAATTTTTGTGGAACAATGGTGAAAATTCTCAAAAGTTTGATTTTCCAGAAGAGCAATTTAAACTTCCGCAAAAATCAATTGTGCTAAAAATCCCTTTAAATGACAAAACAATTCCTTATGGCGTTGTTCAACTTGTTATTAGCACTTCTGACGAGCGAGGAACTATTGGCGAATATAAAACGCTTCTTAACATTTTGGATTTAACAAAACCTCACGCAAAAGACGAGGGCGTTTATTTTACAGACAGCGTTATTGACGGAAATGGCGGATTCCTTATTGAAAAAGATAAAACTCTAGACGGATATTTTATTGGAGGAAATATTGCAAGCGTTTCTATAATTCCTTCAATTCGTGGCGTAAATGCAAAATTCAATGAAAACTTAATTAGCGTTTCTTCGGAAAATGCAACTGATGATTTTGTTGTTCGAGTTACAACAACTGACGGAGCAACTTACGATTCTCGTTCACTTCATTTTGTAAAAAAAGGGACGCTTCCAAGCCTTACAGTTGATCAAGCAAGCGACGCTGAAAAAGGAATTCCGCTAGAATTTGCAGATGCAACTGAAAGAAAAACAATTTCAGGTTCTGTGGACGATTCAACTTCTTCGCTTAGTTATAGAATTCTTGCGATAAAAGTAAATTATGATGAAAATGGATTTTTAACTTCTTCGCAAGTTCTTGAACCAAGCGAATTTGTTCCAATTCAAATTAATAGAAGAAATCAGTTTTCTGTGGATTTTACAAGTGAAAATTTTGAAGATGGAATTTCGGTTGTGGAAATTGTTGCTTCAAATAGCACAGGTTCTGCAACGAAATCAGTTTTTGTAAAGAAAATAAATCCGCTTCCAGAAAATGTTAGTGTGGCTGAAAATGCTGAAACTTCTTCTACATCAGAAAATTCAAATCAGCAAAATCAAAATCCGCAAAATCAGCAAAAAAAATGTGCAGTTCCTTCAGTTTATTGGTTAAAAGGCAACGATTATTACGGAATTACAATTTATCAAGGCAAACTTGGCGGAAAAGATAAAAGTGGCAAAGTTTCTGACACAAGAGAATTTGTTTTAGTAAAATACGACGACATCTTAAAAAGCAAAAAATCTGTGCGTTTAGTTCGAATTCCGTCTGATGTGGAGCCGACAGTTGATCCAAAAGCAAAAAAAGGAACTGAACCTAGCGTTCCAGAATATGTTGCTGAACTTACTCCGCCGCAAACTCAAAGTTCAATTGAAGCAAGTTTTGATAAAATCGACGATCAAGAATATAAAAGCGGAATGAATCTTGTGCTCGCTCGGAATTCCACTAAAGAAGAAGGTCATTCAATTTTAGTCAGCATAAAATCTGCAATTCCTCTTCAATCTGTGGATTATGAAATTTTTGGCGAAGAAATGCTTGGTGGAGATCAAAATCAAAAAGCAAGTCTTACGCCAGTTGCAAGTTCAGAAAATCCGCAAGAATATCAAATAAATATTCCGCTTTACAATTTGCCTTCTCGACTTAACACAATTAAATTGAACGTAAATGATTCTGCACAAACAAAAACTTTTTCAGCGTCGTTTATGGTTTTGCGAGAACATTCTGATATTGATAACGAAGCGAAAATTTATTGGTCGGCACTTAAAAACGTAAAATATGATTCTGATTCTAAATCTTACATTTTGAACGAAGGCGAAGTTTTAAACGCTTTTGCAAACTTTGCTGGTCCAATTTATGCTGAACTTCGAGGTTCTGCAAGTGGACTTTTAGTTCAAACTGAAGGAAATTTAATTACGCTTAGTGCAAATCAAGACGGAACTTATAAAGATGTAAGTTTGCGAGTTACTGGAAAAAATGGTGCAAGTTATAATTCTTCGAGCGTAAATTTGATTGTTGACACAAAAAAGCCTGAAATTTCTTTAGAAAATCTTGAAAATATGAGTTTTATGGGCGACAAACTTTGTCTTGGGGGAACTGTTAGCGACGCAAATGGAATTTCGAAACTTGAATATTC
>CAZLXK010000041.1:0-14046 GCA_964563305.1 uncultured Treponema sp. | reverse complement strand
CGTTCAGCCTTGCTTCGCAAGTCCGAACCGCTTACGCGGCTACAATCCCTAACGCGAAAAAAACAAACGGATTTGTTCACAACTAACGTTCCTCACGTGAACACCGTTAGTTCCGAACAAATCTGTTTGTAAAAAGTATAAAAAGGGGTTTTAGGGGCGAAGCCCCTAGGTGAATGGGGTGCGGCACAACGAAGTGTGACGCAGGGGAAAGACTTTTCCCCTTTTATAGATTTTGGAGAAAATATGTACGTTGAACTTAAAAACATTAATAAATCGTTTGGAAACTTTAAGGCTTCGAACAACGTGAACTTTGGAATTGAAAAAGGAAAACTTGTTGCGCTTTTGGGGCCGTCGGGTTCGGGAAAAACTACGATTTTGCGAATGATTGCTGGACTTGAAACTCAGGATTCTGGCGATATTTTAATAAACGGCAAAGTTGTAAACGACATTCATCCTTCTAAACGTGGAATTGGCTTTGTTTTTCAGAATTACGCGCTTTTTAGATATATGACGGTTGAACAAAATATTGCTTTTGGCTTAAAGGTTCAAAAACTTGATAAAGAATTTTCTAAGCAGCGAGTTCAGGAACTTATTGATTTAGTTGGCTTAAAAGGAATGGAAAAACGCTATCCGTCGCAACTTTCTGGCGGTCAAAAACAGCGAGTTGCATTTGCTCGTGCCATTGCTCCGAATCCGCAGCTTTTGCTTTTGGACGAACCTTTTGCCGCAATCGATGCTAAAGTTAGAAAAGAATTGCGCACTTGGCTTCGCGATATGATTACAAAACTTGGAATTACTTCGATTTTCGTAACTCACGACCAGGACGAAGCAATAGAAGTTAGCGACGAAATTATTGTTACAAACAAAGGCGGAATAGAGCAGGTTGGAACTCCAATTGACATTTATCAAAATCCAAAAACTCCTTTTACAGCGCAATTTTTTGGTCAAGTTTCGTACTTAAACAATTACGAAAGTTTTAAGGCTTTTGACAAAGTTGAAGGTTACGAAAAAGCGTTTGTTCGCCCAGAGTTTGTTAGAATTACAAAAAGCGACCACAACGAAAAGTTTCCGGTTTCTGTTTCAGACGGAATTGCTACAAAAGTTTTGTTCCGCGGAACTCACACAGAAGTGGAAGTAGAAGTAAACGGCGAAAAAATCTTTGCAACTCGCAGACTTGAAGCACGTCCAATAAAAGTAGGCGAAAAAGTCCACGTTCTTTTGTACAAAATCTTTTTAATTAAAGACGGCAAGTTGATTCAGCTTGAAAACAAGTTGTTCGAAGATGATTCGTCGTCCTGGTTTTAAGGTTTTAAAAATGACGGTCATTGAGGCTCTCGAAATGACATTCTCAGTTGCGTAAGAAAGTGCGTCATTCTGAACTTGTTTCAGAATCTGTTTTGCTTTGTAATTTAAAGACAAA
This sequence comes from uncultured Treponema sp., assembly GCA_964563305.1. GTDB lineage: Bacteria > Spirochaetota > Spirochaetia > Treponematales > Treponemataceae > Treponema_D. The sequence goes on along the minus strand of CAZLXK010000041.1, from coordinate 12,626 downwards.
CTGTAAAAATTAATGTATAATGAATTTACATGCAAAATTTGGAGGTGGAATATGTCAAATTCGTCTGTTACAAAAATTTCAAATGAAATAGAAATGCTTTCGTATTCAGATAGAATGTTTTTATTGGAAAAGATATTAAAATCTTTCACTTCTCCTGCAAAAAAAACAATTTCAACCTCTTCTGCTGACTTTGAAAACGCATTTGGTATTTGGAAAGACAATGAAATTTCGCTTGAGGAAATCCGCAAAAAAGCATGGAGTCGCTCTTAATGGAATATTTATGCGACACTTGTATTTTAATTGATTATCTTCGCGGAAAAGAAGAGGCAAAACAACGTCTTGCTACAGACAGAATCAAAGGTCTTGGAATGTCTGTAATTACATATATGGAATTGATGGTTGGTGCAAGAAACAAAAAAGAAATTCTTACAATTAAAAAAGCTTTTGCAGATTTTGAAATTGTAGAACTTTCTGAATCCATTTCTGTAAAGGGCAAAAATCTTATAGAAAAATTTACAAAAAGTCATGGACTTTTAATTCCTGATGCATTGATTGCTGCTACAGCTTTGGAACTTGATGTTCCTCTTGCAACTTTAAATATTTCTGATTTTAGATTTATTTCTAACTTAAGATTGATTTAGAATTTGATTTCACAAAAAATGCAGAACAACACTTTGTACGCGAACAGCCTATTCGATTTCCCCTATGTCGCAGTTCTTGAAAGAGAAGAAACGCCCGAAGAGAACTTTTCTGAAATAAAAGTAAGCTTGACAGATGAAAACCTTGAAAAATACAAATCCTACAATCTTGAAAAATACATAAACGATGTTGAAACGCTCGGCTTAAAGCAGACTTGGAGCGTGATTTGCAAATATGTGCTGACTTGTGGCGAAAATGCGGACTTTTTGAACATCAAGAACTTCGGCGAAATGTACGAAATCGGCTTGGCAATTCAGGACAAAATCCAGAAAAAGAACAACGGGCAATATTACACGCCCGACGATGTCGCACTTATTATGAGCAAGTGGCTTTTAAACTTGCAAGGTGAAAAAGTCTGCGACGTTGCGTGCGGAACTGGAAAACTGATTTTGACTTATCTTGACTTGATTGGAGAAAAAAACGCGCGAAACTTGATTCAAAGCGGAAACCTTTATTTGTACGATTTAGACGAAACCGCACTTGAAATCTGCAAAACTTCAATTTTAATAAAATACGGCTTGGAGTTGGAAGGGAACTTGCATTGCATTGACGGGGATTTCCTCTGACTTTTTGCTTGTTAGATGCTATAATGAACTTGTTTAGGAGAAAATATGAACTATTGGACAGACTTAAGCATTCAGTATGCGAACCAAAGAAATTATCTTGATGACTTATTTGCAGTTTATCCAACGATTCCGAACGGAATTCGCTAGATTGACAAAGACCGATGGACTTGCATTGAGCAAGCATTCAACGATAAAGACGACGAAGTCCTAATAAAATATTTGCTCCACCTTGATTTGTTCCCAATAAAAGATTCTTATGTTGCTTTTTTAAAGCGAGACCCAGATGCTGTAAAACGAAATCCTAAGACGGTTAAAAGACTTTGCGGTAGACTTTACGAAATGGGCTTAGACAAGATTTTTGAAAAATGCACTGAACCAAAAGAGACGAACAGGCAAATTGGTCCGCTTTTTAAGCGTTGGTGCAAGACAAAGGTGCTTGGAATTATGCCTGTCTCGCTTGATGAATTTATGTCAACAAAAGAAGATGCAATTCTTGACGCAAGCGACAAAGAGATGATGGAATGGGCACAGAAAAATGTAAACTACAAACGAAACAAAGGATTGGATTTTGTCGGTCGCTTCAATGAAAAATATGTTATTGGAGAAGCAAAATTTCTTTCAGATTTTGGCGGACATCAAGATGCACAACTTGAAGATGCGATTCTGACTTTGACTTCTCCGAATGTTGATGCTATAAAAATTGCAATTCTTGATGGAGTTTGTTGGTTGCAATCTCAAAATAAAATGTACAAAACTATTACTGAAGAGCACGGCGAAGAAAATGTTATGAGTTCACTTGTCTTGCGTGAGTTTTTATATACGCTTTGAGTTGGAGAAAGTATGGAACTAACATATTCTGGTAAAATTAGCGAAAATAAAATCTTGAATACTCAGCCAACCTTGAAGTTTTCATCTGTTTTAGATGAAAATAGAAATCTGCTTATTCACGGCGACAATTTGGAAGCGTTGCGAATTCTTCTTCACAATTCAAATTTAAAAGACAAGGTTGATTTGATTTATATTGACCCGCCATTTGCAACAAACGGAACTTTTACAATCAATTCGGAGCGAACAAGCACAATCAGCTCAAGCAAAAGCGATGATATTGCTTATACGGACACGCTTCTTGGAGAAGAATTCATTGAATTTCTTCGTGAACGACTGATAATTGCACGTGAACTTTTAAGCGAGCAAGGTTCCATTTATCTTCATATTGATTACAAAATCGGGCATTATGTAAAAATCATAATGGACGAAATCTTTGGTGCGGAAAATTTTAGAAACGACATTACTCGCATAAAATGCAATCCAAAAAATTTTTCGCGCAAGGCTTATGGAAACATTAAAGATTTGATTCTTTTTTATTCAAAGTCAAAAAATCCAATTTGGAATGAGCCTTATCAAGCATTTTCAGAAGAAGATAAAATTCGTCTTTATAAAAAAGTTGATTCTAATGGCAGATTCTACACAACAGTTCCGCTTCACGCACCAGGAGAAACAAAAGACGGAGTTACAGGCGGAATGTTCAAAGGAATGTTGCCACCGAAAGGTCGTCATTGGCGCACATCGCCCGCTGAACTTGAAAAACTTGACGAGCAAGGCTTGATTGAATGGTCAAAAAACGGAGTTCCGCGCCGCAAGATTTATGCTGACGAGCAAAAAGGCAAGAAAGTTCAAGATATTTGGGATTTCAAGGATTATCAATATCCAGTTTATCCGACGGAAAAAAATCTTGACTTGCTAAAATTGATTGTCCGAACTTCATCGAATCAAAATAGCATTGTTATGGATTTTTTCTGCGGTTCGGGGACAACTTTGCTTGCGGCACAAGAACTTGGCAGAAAATGGATTGGAATCGATAAATCAGAAAAAGCGATTGAAGTTATAAAATCAAGGCTAAATACCGATAGCGATTTGTTTTCTGAAGGATGTCAAATTGTTGAGCTATTGGATGATGCTTCTGAACAAAAGAAAAATCCAGTTACTCTTGTTACTTCAAAATCAGTTGCGGAAAGCGCATAGTGTATTTTAAGGAGAGCCAAACCAATGAACGACTGGGAAGAAATCACATTTGACGAAGTGGAAGGCAGAGGCTGGTTTAAATTCGAATATCTTTTTGACGGCGAGACGAACTGCGGTGATTTTTATGCCGAATGCATTGAGAATGAAGAGGGATTTGAAGATTGCGCACAGGAACTGCTCATAAGGTTGCAGAACAACAAACGTATTACCGAACTGAAAGCCTATAAATCGATTGCCGAATATGAATAATATTCTTGGGCTTATCTCTAGGGAAAAGGCAAAACCGGCGGAAACTTCTGTCCAGAAAAGCACTATCACACAATGGAAGTGACGGAAATCTGTACTGTGGGCGAAAAAGTAAAACGCCTTCGTGCAAAAAACTGTGCGCTTTTTATCTGGACAACAATGCCTTGCTTGCCGGACGTTTTTAAAGTGATTGACGCTTGGGGATTCAAGTATAAGACCTGTGCGTTCACTTGGATAAAAACTCGCAAGGACGGTCAGCCACTTGCCGGAATGGGAAGCTACACAAAGGCAAACGCGGAACTTTGCCTGCTTGCAATGCGAGGGCATATCAAAAGCGTGGACAAGACAGTTCCGCAAGTTCTAATGCATCCGCGTTTAGGACATTCTGTAAAGCCTGTCGAAATTATGCACAGAATCGAGCGGCTTTTTGGACCGGACACAAAGAAAATTGAGCTTTTCGCACGCCGCGAAGTTTCTGGCTGGGACTTCTGGGGCGACGAAGTGTAAAATAAATTAAGATGTTTCACAGCACGCTCTTACAGCACGCTTCGCAACTCGCTTTTGGTTTTCTTTCCATAAGTTCCGCTAATCATTTCACGCAAAAAAAATATATCGATTTATTTTTCCGACAGCGTTAAGATTCAATCATATAATCACAAAAATCAAACGGAGGAAAACAAAATGAGTAAACTTGTGGCATTTTTTTCTTACAGCGGAGTAACAAGACGCAAGGCTGAAAATTTAGCAAAACAAGAAGGAGAGAGAACTTTTGAAATCAAGGCGAAAATTCCTTACACAAACGCGGACGTAAACTGGCAGGACAACACGAGCAGAAATGTTCTTGAATACAAAGACAAGTCTTCGCGCCCGGAAATCGTGCAAATGCCGGAACTAAAAGACGTTGACGAACTTTGGGTTGGATATCCAATCTGGTGGTACACGCATCCGAGAATCATCAACACTTTTTTTGACAAGGCGGATTTGAGCGGAAAGAAAGTTCATCTTTTTGCGACTTCATCATCGACTGGAATCGACGGAAGCTTAAAAGAACTTCGCGAAACTTATCCGAACGTGAACATTGTTGACGGAAAAAGGATTTAATCAAGAGCAACTTAGAAGAAAAATGCTGAACTCGTTAGCCTTCGGTCGCTTCTCACAGCATCTACTAAAAACTATTTTACGTCATATTGAGCGAATAAAAATCAACAAAACTGTCATCCCCGCACTCGACGCGGAAATCTTTTCTTGAAATGAAAGATTGTCAAGTCAAGCCTAACAATGACAACTGTTTTTCCAGACAATGATAAGCAAGTTTTTAGAGTTCACTTTTAATCAAAATCACACGGAGGAAATCAAAATGAGCAAAATGCTTGTTGTATATTTTTCATATTCAAATGGAAATACAAAAAAAATTGCTGAAGAACTTGCTAAGGCGAAAAATGCTGATATTGAAGAAATCAAAACAGCAAAACCTTATCCAAGCGACTACAACGAAACTGTTGAACTTGGTCAGCGTGAAGTTGAAGGTGGAATTAAACGTGAAATTAAGTCACTTTCACACGATTTAAAAAATTACGACACAATCGCAGTTGGAACTCCCACTTGGTGGTACACAATGGCACCTGCAGTAAAAACTTTTCTTGAAGAAAACGATTTTTCGAGCAAAACTGTAATTCCTTTTATGACAACTTTAGCAAAGAAAAACGGAGCAAATGTTTCACACGAAATGCAAATTCAGTTTGACTCAAGTGGCGGTTCAAAGCAAATCACAAATCAAAAAGAAGTTGATAAATGGATAAAAGAAATTCAGTAAACTAAAAATGACAAATGGCGACAGTAGAAAAAAGAATGAACAGAAAACTCAAAATCTTTGTAGCATATCACAAAAATTTTCCAGTTTGACTTTTCTTGCAATTCTTTAAATCTTCTACAGTGCCACAAGCGACAATTTCTCCGCCTTCTTCTCCACCGCATGGCCCCAAATCGATTATATAATCAGCATTGCGGATTACGTCTAAGTCGTGCTCAATTACAATCACGGTTGCACCTTTTTCAATCAAGTTTTGAAACACTTGTAAAAGCGTGCGAACATCGCTTGGATGAAGGCCGATTGTAGGTTCATCAAACACGAAAACTGAATCCGCTTGACCTTTTTTCATTTCACTTGCAAGTTTTAATCGCTGAGCTTCACCTCCAGACAAACTCGGAGTTTCTTCGCCAAGCGTCAAGTATCCAAGACCCAAGTCGCGTAAAACTTCAAGTCTCTCTTTTACAATTTTGATGTCGCTAAGTGCAGTGATTGCTTGATTTATGTCCATGTCCATAATTTGCGGAAGTGAATATTTTTTGACAGAAGTTCTTAAAATTCGCGAAGCTTCTTTTGAGTAGCGTGAACCGTGGCAGTCTGGGCAAGGAATATCAACATCTGGAAGAAATTGAACGTCAAGGCTGATTTCGCCAGTTCCGTCGCAAGTTGGGCAGCGCAATTTTCCTGTGTTGTAAGAAAAATCTCCCGCTTTGTAGCCAAGCCGTTTTGCGTCCGCAGTTTTAGCGAAAACTTTTCTAAGTTCATCGTGAACGTCGGCGTAAGTTGCAACAGTTGAACGCACATTTATTCCGATTGGAGTTGCATCGATTAATTTAACTTGATTTATTCCGTCAGCGTCGATTTTTTTGATGTGGCACGGAAGTTTGGTTTTGCTGATTTTTGCTTTGAGCGCGGGAATCAAACTTTCAAGAATCAGCGTAGTTTTACCGCTTCCAGAAACGCCGGTTACAACAGTTAGCCTACCTTTTGGAAAGTCAACTGTAAGTGGCTTTACTGTGTGGATTTTGTCTGTTTCAAGATGGATTTTTCCGAGTGAAAAGATTTCATTTTTTGTTGCAATTTTTCTTACAATCGGATTGTAATTTCCGCTTAGATATTTTCCAATCTTCGAGTTTTTATTTTTTTCAATTTCAGCGAGCGTTCCTTGTGCCACAACAGTTCCGCCTTCTGCTCCGGCGTTAGGTCCCATTTCAATCATAAAGTCGGCTTCGTGCAAAACTTCAGTGTCGTGATCAACAAGAACTACAGTGTTGCCGTCAGAAATTAAATCTCGCATAACTTCTTTTAAGCCCACAATGTTTGCAGGATGCAAGCCAATCGAAGGTTCATCTAAAACATACAAAACGCTAGTTGTGCGATTTCTAACCGCTCGAGCAAGTTGCATTCTTTGCCGCTCACCGTTTGATAAAGTTGAAGATGCTCGGTCAAGCGTTAAATATCCAAGTCCTAAATCCATAAGACGCTTTGCAGTGTCCAAAAATGAAACGCTGATGTTTTCCGCCATTTGCGTCATTTCCTCGGGCAAAGATTCTGGAACTTTTTTAATCCACTGAATAAGATTTGTAAGTGTCATTTCGCAGGCTTGAGCAAGATTTATTCCACAAATTAAAGGTGCTCGCGCTTTTTCTGAAAGACGAGTTCCTAAACAATCCGGACAAACACTTTGCCTCAAAAACTTTTCAACTCGTTTCATTCCTTTTTCATCTTTTACATTAGAAAGTGCGTTTTCAACAGTGTAAATTGCGTTAAAATATGTAAAATCCATTTCGCCAGTTGAACCTGCACGCGTACCTTTTTGCATTTGATAAACCAAGTGAACTTTTTTTGCAGGACCATGAAAAACTATATCTTTTTCCTTGTCGCTTAAATCTTTAAAAGGAATATCTGTGCGAACTCCCATTTTACGTGCAATATCTTTCATCAAACTCCACATCAAAGTTTGCCAAGGAAGAACCGCACCTTCATCAATTGTAAGATTTTCATCTGGAACTAAAGTTTTTTCATCAACAATGCGAACAATTCCAGTTCCTTGACATTTTGGGCAAGCACCTTGCGAATTAAAAGCAAGTTCTTCTGCTCCAGGTCCGTAAAAGTGAACGCCACAAGTTGGACAAATAATTTCTTGTTCGGCAGCGACATTTAAACTTGGCGGAACATAATGTCCGTTTGGGCAACGATGACTTGCACATCGAGAAAACAAAAGCCTTAGCGAGTTCAAAAGTTCAGTTCCAGTTCCAAAAGTGCTTCTCATTCCCGGAACGCCCGGACGCTGATGAAGAGCAAGCGAGGCTGGAACATACAAAACTTCGTCAACTAAAGCTTTGCTCGCTTCGGTCATTCTTCGGCGAGTGTAAGTTGAAAGCGACTCAAGATAGCGACGACTTCCTTCAGCATACAAAACGCCAAGTGCCAAAGACGATTTTCCACTTCCAGAAACGCCAGCAATCGCAGTTATTTTATTAAGCGGAATTTTTACATTTATATTTTTTAAGTTGTGAACTTTTGCACCATAAACTTCAATTTCTTTAGGAATTTTTTGTTTTTTTGATTCATCTGATTTATCTTGATTTGACATAATTTTAATTTTGAAAGAAAGTTTTATTTTTTGTCAAGATTTCTGTGCTTGATTTTATATCCTTGTAAAATCAGGCGACTTAAGTTTTTATAAACAAAAACTTAAAACGTTTTCTTCTTTAAGATTGTGACGCGACCTCCTGTCGCTCTTGTATTGACTGTCATTTATGGGATTTTTTTTGGAGCGTTGGGTTGGTTGGTGATATCGCAACAGCGTTTCTTGCGGTTTACAGAACTATCAGAATCTACTAACGCTTAGTATAGAAAATTCTCTGTGCAAACCGTCACTTATCTTTTTTTTATAAGCGAAACTAATCTTTTATTGAAAAAATTTTAAATAGATTTTTTTGAAAACAGAACTTAAACTAAAAATATAAAAACGAGCCTGTTTCAAAACTTGTCTGACTTTTGAAACTTCCTCAAACTTAAAAAAAACATTGCGGTTTGTGAATTGGCGAAATGGCAAGTTTAAGTTGCGACTTTAACGCTGCTCAAGCAAAAGTTTCCATGCTAGTCAATCATCACAATCACCGTAAACGGAGGACAAAATGAAAAAAATCATCGCAGTTGTACTAACAGTTTTAATGGCTGTGGCACTAGTTTCAGCTAAACCTAAATCAAACAAAAAGGAATTTGAAATGAAACAACAAGAACTTATTGACAGAATGGAACTTCGCGACTTGGTTGACCGATACGCAGTTGAAAGCGACAAAGGCAATCAGGAATATTACGCAAACATTTTTACAAAAGATTTAAAACTTCGCATTTTTTCAAATGGCAACGTAACTGAAATTAACGGCGTTGATGAAATGATAAGAATTTATAAGGCTAGTGGGGCGGCAAAAATTTCTTTTCATCAAACTGGCGAGCAAGTTGTTGATTTTACAGACGAAACTCACGCAACTGGAACAGTTTATTTGAGTGCACTTTTGGGCGATGACAAGCCAGCACATCTTTACATTCGCTACAACGACAAGTACGAAAAAATCGATGGACGCTGGTGGATTACTGAACGCGACCAACATTTTGTTTACAGAGAATAATTAGGAATTAGAAGTTAGGAGAGAGGCGTTAGCAATCTGGGCGTTCCCCTACATTCGCTTCGCTCACTTCGGGTCGGGCTTTTCGGGGTTACGGCTTTCGCCTACATTCTAAAATGGCAGTTTGCGGTGCTTGAGTTTGTCGAAACCACTATTAGCAACAAAGTGTCATTGTTTGGCTTGCCCCGACAATCTTAAAAATGCCATTTTAGAACGCTTCACTCGAAACTTTGTTGCGAGTTTGCGCCCCTACAATCCCTAACGCAAAGTAAACAAATCAATTCTTACAAAACATTAAATCGTTTTTCTTTACTATTCAGTTTATTATAAAAATATCTTACGGAGAAAAATATGAACACAAAAAAAATTATTGGTTTTGTCGCGGGTGCTTTGCTCGCATTTTCAGCATTTGCAGAAACACAAAATCTTTCAATTAAAGGTTCAGTTGGAAATCTTTCGGCTGTAATTCAAAAGCCAGAAAACGTTAGTGCAAAAAAAATTCCGCTCGTGATTGTGATGCACGGATTTACAAGCAACAAGAACGATCCGATTGCGGTCACACTTTCAAACGAACTTGAAAAGCGCGGAATTGCTTCTATTCGTTTTGACTTTAACGGACATGGCGAAAGCGACGGCGACTTTGTGAATATGACAGTTCTTAACGAAATCGAAGATGCAAAAGCAGTTTATGACTACGCTTCAAAACTTGACTGGGTTTCTTCGGTTTCGCTTGCCGGACATTCTCAGGGCGGAGTTGTTGCTAGCATGACGGCGGGCGAGCTTGGTGCAAAGAAAGTTAAGGCACTTGCGTTATTCGCTCCGGCGGCTGTTCTTCGCGAAGACGCAATCCGCGGAAACATAATGGGAACGACTTACGATTCATTGAATCCGCCTGAGTACGTCGAGATTTTCGGCGAGCTTCATCTCGGCCACGAGTACATCAAAACTGCGCAAACCTTGAAGATTTTTGAAACGGCGCAGAACTACTCTGGTCCAGTTTGTCTTTTGCACGGAACGGGCGATGTTGTTGTGCCTTACAGCTACAGCGAGCGTTACCAGTCAATTTACAAAAACAAGAAAACCGAGCTTCACTTGATTGATTCTGATGACCACGGTTTCACCCACAACTTGCAAAGTGTTGCAGAAATCGCTGCTGACTTTTTTAAGAAAAATGCAAAGTAAAGCGAGTTAAATTTTAGACATTTTTGAAAATTCTGTCGCTTATCTTTCGTTTAGAAAAAATCTGCACATTAAAAATTGCAACTTGTAATTTATAATTTGACAGTAAATAAGCGTTAGCGCTGGTAGGGGCGTGCCGAAGGCACGTTGCGAAGCAATGAAGCGAAAGCGGAACCCCGAACATAGCGACCCGAAGCGTAGCGAAGGGGAACGCCCAACGAAGTCTCGAGGGAACGCCCAAAACAAAACTTATACTTTGTGTCAAGTAAACAGGTGGTTTCGAGAATCTCAACCACCGCATATGGAGGAAAAAATGAAAAAATCACTTTTTATCGCGATGGCGGCAGTTTTAGTTTTGCTAAGTTCGTGCTCTTCAACAAAAACTTCTGCTTTGTCTGCGCAAACTAGTGGCGAAACTCAAGTTGTAACTCTCACGCTCAACAACGGTCTAAAAATGCCACAGTTTGGAATTGGAACTTACAACTCGAACGATGAGCAAGCGTACAATGCTGTTCTTGCGGCACTAAAATCTGGCTACCGTCACATTGACACGGCTCACGCTTACCAAAATGAACGCGGAGTTGCTCGTGCTGTAAAAGATTCTGGAATTCCAAGATCTGAAATTTGGATTACGTCAAAACTTTGGCCAACTGACTACAAAAACGGAAACGGCGATGAATCAATCGACAAAATGCTTGAGCGACTTGGAACTGATTACGTTGATTTAGTTTATCTTCATCAGCCGGTTGGTGATTATATGGCAGGTTATCGAGCACTTGAACGTGCACTTAGAAATGGAAAAGTTCGGGCGATTGGACTTTCAAACTTTGACTTAAACGATGAAATTTTTGAAGATGTAATGTCAAAAGCTGAAATTAAGCCAGTTGCAGTTCAGATTGAACTTCATCCTTACGCACAGCGAAAATCTTTCCGCGAAAAGTGTGCAAAATATAATCTTCAAGTTGAAGGTTGGTTTCCACTTGGTGGCAGCGGAACTGGAAATAACAATTTGTTCGCTGACCCAACAATTACTTCTCTTGCACAAAAATACGGAAAGTCGCCTGCACAAATTATTTTGAGGTGGCATGTTCAAGAAGGATTTTCTACGATTCCAGGTTCACGCAACGCAGCACACATTGCAGAAAATATTGCAGTTTACGGATTTGAACTTTCTGCCTACGATATGAATAAAATTCGCAATCTTGACCGCGAGCAACGTTTCTACAACGGAACTTGGGAAAGTGCTCAACACTTTAACGATTGGGAAATTCAATATTGATTTTAGGAGTTAGAAGTTAGTTGTCAGAAGTTTGGGCGTTACCTGCCTGCCTAACGGCAGTCAGGTCGGTTGTTGCACACTCACTTGAAACTTAGTTGTGAATGCGTTATCCGCTTATTCCTACGGAACTGCTTCGTAGGTGCTCCATAGCCTAACGCAAAACGCAAGTTCTACTTGACTTTTGAATTCTGTTTTCATATATTTAAAATATCGGGCTGGTCGCAAGACCCAGGTCCATCTTACGGCGGGGAAGTTCCTCGCCTTTTTTATTGTAGCGGAGTAGAATTTGAAAGAACTAAGTATTTTTATAGATGAATCTGGAGATTTTGGTGAATATGATTTTCATTCGCCATACTACATCATTACAATGGTGTTTCACAATCAAGAAGTTGATATAAAAAATGCAGTTTCACATTTGAATAAGGAACTATCATATCTTGGACTTGAAAATATTTGTATTCATACAGGTCCAATCATCCGCAAAGAAGAAATCTATAAAAATATGACGATTATTGAACGTAGACAGATTTTTAACAAGATGATGTCGTTCATTAGGAATATTGATATTCACTATAAAAGTTTTTCTATTGAAAAAAAACATATTGAAGATTCAGTTGAAGCGGTTGGAAAACTTTCAAAGCAGATTTCACAATTTATCCGAGGGCATTATCAAGATTTTTTAAATTTTTCTGATGTAAAGATTTACTACGATAATGGGCAAGTCGAAGTTAGCAAAATTATTTCATCAGTGTTCAATGCTTTGCTTCCAAACCCTATCTTTAGAAAAGTTATGCCAACTGATTATAAATTGTTTCAAGTGGCAGATTTTCTTTGTACAATGACGCTTGTAAAACTAAAGTTGGAAAACAATCTCTTTTCAAAATCTGAAATGACATTCTTTGGAAATATCCGCGACCTAAAACGGAACTATTTAAAAACACTTACAAAAAAGGAATGGAATTAAAGTTTAATTATAAAGCTCTAATTCCACTCATCAGAAAAAATCAAAAAATTAATTTTTTAAATCTTTTATTGCATCAACAAGTTCTGAAGTTTGTTGTTCAGCAACTTTTCGATTGTTTGTATCATTTAAGCGATTTGCAATTAAATTGTTGATATAATCTTCAATCTTTTTTAGTTTGCCTTTTTGAAATATAAATGCAGAAAGATAATAAACTTGACCTGATGTTGTG
>CAZLXK010000040.1:0-14708 GCA_964563305.1 uncultured Treponema sp. | reverse complement strand
TTTAGAGGTTTTCTAAATATAAAATCAAAAAGTTAAGGTTATTTATGGAAAATCTAAAAAAATTCTTTTTAATAATGATTTTAGTTCTTGGCGTTCCGTGTTTTGCAAAAGTCAAATTACAATCAAGCATTCTTTTTTCAATACAAAACATAGATGGAATTCCATTTTTAGGTCCATATCCACCAAATATTCAAGTTCTTTATGAATTTCCGCACAAAAATATTTTTTCGTTTAGTCTTGGTGGCGGAATAAATTATGTTGAAATATTTAATATTTCAGCAGTTACAGAATTTTCTTGGCGTTTAAAAGAACTAAAAAAAACAGATCTTTCTCTTGTTTTGCAATTAGAAGGCGGAGCGTTTCCTTTTCTTACAGAAAATTCTAACACTGGATATTATGGACTTTATGCTACGAGCGTAAATTCTTCTCTTATGACGGAATGGGCTTGGCGACAAAAAAGATTTTATCTTAGAACAGGAGTTTTTTTGCATTTATTTATAAGCTGTGAAGAATTTGAAAGATTTTATACGATGGGATTTCCTTTAACTTTTGGTTGGAGATTTGGTTCATAAATTTTTCGCTGATTTTTTTTCGCTGATTTATGCTAAGAAATTATGGAGCATACAAAATCATTATATTTTTTATTTTGTCGAATGGCGGATAAACTTTATAATCAATTTTTACAAAATCTATTGCCGCACTTTCATCTCTTGCTTGAGAAAGTGAACATTTTGCTAAGGCAGTTTTGTTGTCATCAGAATCAGAAATCCAAATAGAACTTACAAGTTTTGCGTCGTTATTTTGTGAATCTTGAGAAAATTCTGCTCCCCAAATTGTGATTGCGTGCCCCGAAACGCCTTTTCTGAAATTTCTGTCTGTAATTCCGCAAGCGACCGCACCATTTTCTAGCGCCAAAATCAATTCTTTAGAAAAATCTTCAAGTAAAGAAATATTTTCAATTTGCTTATAAGCCGTTGGTCTTAAAGGATTCCACTTTGCCGCGTTAAGATAATTTAGCAAAAATCCGCATTGACTTGAGTGAGAAACTGTGCCCGGAATGTACCACAAAATTCCGTTTAAAAAACTGCCTTCTTGATTTGACCAAATCGATTTAAACTTAGAAAAAATTTCTTGCTCAGAACGTGGCAATGCAGAATCTAGCGTTTTTTCGCCGACTGCATATAAATCTTGATACCAAGCGATTAAATTTGATGAACTTGCAGCCCAACAAAGATAATTATCGCCACCAGTTTTGTTTGCATCATAAAATTTATTTTGAGAAACGCCTGGTGCAAAAATTCTAAAGTTTCCGTCCGGAAGTTTTTCGATATTTTGATTTTGAGGATTTTCTGATTCTGAGGATTTGTCAGTTTCGTTAGTGTCGGTTTCGCTTGAGGAAGTTTCGGTTTTCTCAGTTGAACTGTCGGTTTTTTGTTCAGTGTCGCTTTTCTCGGCGGAAGCGTCGCTGTTGCTGGAAGAACTTGCAGTTTTCTCGGAAGAACTTTCAGTTTTGTCAGCCGAAGTTTCGGTTTGTTCGCGAGAAGTGTCGCTTTGCTCGGAAGAACTTTCAGTTTTGTCAGCTGAAGTTTCAGTTTGCTCGCCAGAACTTGCAGTTTCGTCTTGAGAAGTTTCAGCTTGCTCTCGAGAAGTTTCGGTTTTTTCGTCAGAAAAATCATCAGACGAAATCATAATATTTTCCGTGTTTGGACTTTGCGTTAAATCATTGCAACTAAAGAGTAAAAAAGGAAACGTTAGCAACAAAAAAAATATTTTTCTTTTCATTTTATCCGCCTTAAAAAAACTTTAATAATTCTTAAAAGACGCAAGAATTTCGTTAGATTCGCTGTTAATTATTTGTGCTTCAATTTGTCGCGAACTTGGGGCAAACAAACTTGCAGAAATCAAAATACAAGAATTTTCAAAATCATCAAAATTATCTGGATAAGGAACGTTTAAAGATGGCAAATTAAATTCTTCTTGCGTTTTATAAATTCCACTTTTATTTTTCAAAATCAGTTTTATTTTTCTATTTTGATTTTCAAAATTTTGAATAATCGTTTTAAACTCGTAAGTGTCAGCTTTTTGCGTGGAAGAAATAATTTCACTTTGAGCAATATAAATCGATTCGTGATTTTTTCTGTAAAGTGCAGAATTTAGTCGACAAGCAAGTGCCCATTTACAAACTTCACAAAACGCCGAGTCTAAATTTTCATTCATAATGCAAGAATGAGACGGAATATAAACATTTTGTGAAGGTTGAGTTTTAGGTTCAAAAATTCCGATTCCCTTAAAACCAATAAATTTTTTCCAAGCAGGATTTTCTTTATTTTTTGAAGTGTTAAAAGTTTCTTTTAAAACGCGATATTCATCACCAAGTCGCCCAATGCTATGAGCCAATTCGTGAATTACAGTTTCGCCGTTTGGCCAAGAAGTCGACAAAGTTGAAAAAGACCAACGAGGATTCAACGATCCGCCGTGTTCAGAATTTTCATTGCAAACAACGTGAATTGTGCTAACTTTTGTAGAATTTTGATTTTCTTCTTGATCAAAAGTTTTTTCTAAAAGTTCAATTAAAGTTTCATATTTTTTATCTTCATCAGAAAAGCGAAAATAATTTCCGTTACGCAAAACTTTTAAATATGAATCTTTTTTAGAATTTTCACTTGAAATTCCAGATTCATTTGAAACTGTTGAAATTCCGTAAACGCTAATTTGATTTTTGTAAGTTTTAAAAGGTTCAAAACTTAGCAATTTTTGCGTGAAAACTTTTACTTTTTCTTCAAAAAGATTTTGCTCGTCTTTTGTAAAACCGTCGCCTAAAAAAACAATTATGTAATTATTAAAATCTTTGCTTTGATTTTCTTTGTGAAGCGTTAAAAATTTGTAATCGTTTGGATTAAGATTTTGCGAATTTTGATTTTGCTGACTTTCTGATTCTGAGGATTTATCAGTTTCGTTAGCGTCGGTTTCGCTCGAGGAAGTTTCAGTTTGTTCAGTTGAACTGTCGGTTTTTTGTTCAGCGTCGCTGTTTTCGGCGGAAGCGTCGCTGTTGCTGGAAGAACTTTCGGTTTGTTCGCGAGAAGTGTCGCTTTTCTCGGCGGAAACGTCGCTGTTGCTGGAAGAACTTTCGGTTTGTTCGCGAGAAGTGTTAGTTTTCTCGCCCGAAGTGTCGCTTTGTTCAGCGGAAGTTTGGCTTGAGTTTATAAAACTGTCTGTGCTCGAAGTTCCACTAAAATTGCAACTTAAAAATAAAAGTGGCAAAACGAGCAATAAAAAAATTTGCCGTTTCATCACTTGAAATTTAACATAATTAAGTTTTTGATTCAAATTTTTGACTGAAACAAACGAAAAGTTATTTTCTTGTGCTAAGTTTCTATAGATTCTTCGCGGTTGGTGAGCAGCGTCGAACCATCGCTTAGAATGATTGCAACCTGAGGTTGCTTGCGAGATTTACTTTGTAAATCTCGCGTGGGCTAAGCGACAACTTTACAACTTAAACGTGGACATTTGCATTCCAAGTTTTTCTACGCTTGTGTTATTTTCTTCTACGTGTTCTTTTGAAAGTTTTATTGAATCAGAAATTTTGTTAATCGAATCATCAATAGAATTAACTTTGTCATTTGTAGAAACTGTAACTGCGTTTAAGTTTTTCATTTCAGTTGCAATTTGTTCGCCACCAGAAAGCATTTCGGCAGATCCACTTTTTACCGCGTAAGTTGAACTTGTAAGCGAACTAATTCCGTCAAGAATTTGCTTGTTGCCTTCTTCTTGTTCAGACATTGCGTTAGAAATTATAAGTTCTTCGTTTTTAACTTTTTGCGAAAGATTGTAAATTGAACCGAATTGATCTGCGACAGTTTCTGTGCTTTTTGCAACTTGATCAATCAAATCAGAAAGCGTTTTTAAATCTTTTTCGATTGATTGTGCACTACTTGCTGACTGTTCCGAAAGTTTACGAATTTCATCAGCAACAACACTAAATCCTTTTCCAGCGTCTCCTGCGTGAGCGGCTTCGATTGCTGCGTTCATAGAAAGTAAGTTTGTTTGTTCAGCAATATTTTGAATCAATTTACTTGCGTCCAAAAGCGTCGCTGATTTTTGAAGAACATCTTTTGCAAGTTCACTCGCTTCTTGAATATTTTTCATTCCACTTTCTGCGGATTTTTCGAGCAAAGAAACAGATTCGCTGTTATTTTTTAAACTTTTTGTAACGCCGTTTATGTTTGCAACCATTTCTTCGATTGCAGCGGAAGATTGTGTTATTGCAGAAGTTTGGTTTTCAATTTCATCATTAAGTTTTCTAATATGTTTGATGATTTCTTCGGCAGTTGCACTTGTTTCTTCTACAGAAGCAACTTGATTTTCCATTTCGTAGCGAACGCTATCAGCAGTTTTTTTCATTTCTTCCAAATCTTTTACAGATTGATCTACATAATTTGCAAGTTCATTAGAAACGGAAGAAGTTGCGTAAACATTTTCGTTAAAACTTTTAAATATTTCTTTTACTTCATCATACATTTCATTAATGTCGCCATTCAAAATGCCAAAATCATTTCGAGTAGTAATTCTAAGTTTTGCTGCCGTATAATCGTGTTTTATAATTGAACCTAAAAGTTTTTTCTCTTGTTGCAGATTTTTTGCAATATCAAAAGCATTTATACAGTTTGTAACAATCAAGGCAATAAATCCCATTGAACCTGAAAGAAAAACTGCCCACATTGTGCTTGAAAGTCTGTCGCGAACAGTTTCCACATAACAAGTTCCGCCTAAAACTAACAAATAACCTAAAAAGATTATTGCTGTAAAAAATATAATTCTTTCGCGATTAGAAGAAGTAGAATTTTTGTCTTCAAACGGCAACCAATGCATAAAATATTCAAATCTTGTGTTAAAAATTGAAAAGAACATCATTGAAGTCATCATTATAAAACCGTAATAAATAAAAATTATAATTAAATATGGCGACTTATCTCCAAATCCGCTTAAAAAAATTTGAGATCTTTTTAGAGAAAGTCCGATTGCGGTTGCTGTAAGAATTGACAAACAACTTGTATAAAATGCAATTATAAAACGTATTCCTTTAAGAAATTTATTTAAACTTTCTATATTAGATTCTGTTCCGTCATAAGATCTAATTTTTCTTTTGATTGATAAATAAAAAACTAATGGAACAACAAACAAAGCAATATGACAACATATTGTAAATGGATGAACAATAGCAGCTATTAATTCTTGTGCATTTAAAATTCTTGTAGCTAAAAGATAAAACGGTGCAATAATAAAAGGAACTACAGAAATACAAACTAATAAAATTGGAATTGTAACATTTAAAAGAGTAAGTTCCTCTTGTCTAAATTTTCGTTGCATATTTACTCCTTAGAGAAAAATTGATTGATGATTTGGAAACTCTAAAAAGATTTTTTTTGAGATGTCATCTTTTCTATTTTAAGACATATAACTTGAAATTAGGTATAAAATCTTTGTTATTTGTGGCTTTGATGATTTGATTTAATCTTGCGTCGTCATTCTGAGGAGCAACGCGACGAAGAATCTGTTGACGGTTATTGCAGTGAAGTGGCGGTTGGTGCGAGGAACTTTCACTTGCTCGCGAGAAGTGAGCGGTTTCGCAAGAAACTGGCAGCCGCTAGAAATTGAGTAGCACTTTCTTGTAGCAAAGCCTAGCCCGCCGTGGAACACCTTTAGTCTCGGGCAAAATATCGACTTCCTGTCGACCAAGAGAATTTTTGCGAGGCAAAAATTCTCTTGGTCTTCTGTGTTTTACGGCGACCTGTTCGAAACTTCGTTGCGAGTTCAACCACTGAATATTTTTTTGCCCGAGATGAGCGTGAGCGAAGTGTGGAAGGGCGGCCGAAGTTAAAAAATTCGCTCCAAAAAATCAATTTTGAGGCAAAGCTTCGTACTCTTCTTGTGGAAGTCGCTCAGCCGTCCAAGTAACGCTTGAATTTTCTGGATTTGTACTTGCAACAACGTGAGCAAAGCTTGAACTTGCACAAGCTCCGTGCCAATGCATTACGTTTGGTGGACAAAATGCAACATCGCCAGGATGCAAAACTTCGAGTTCTTCTCCTTGAATTTGATGATAGCCAATTCCGTCAGTTGCAATCATAATTTGACCGCCAGCGTGCGAATGCCAATTATTGTAAGTTCCCGCGTCAAAAACAACATTGTGAAGGGAAGGAGCGTCGGCTTCGTTTGGAGATGCTAAAGTTTCAGAAAGATAAACTGGACCAGAGAAATTTTCTGACTTAAGCAAAGTTCCGTTTCCAAACATAAAGTTGTCTAAATTTGTAATTTTTCTGCCAGCGTAATCTTCTGAATTTTCAGGCAACTTAAGATTTTCGTAATATTCATCATTTACACTTTCTGAAGGTTTTGGATTTGGGTCAGGATTTTGCCAATCAACATCATAAATTACAATTTGCTGAAACCAAGAATCCGCTGTTGAACCGTGCCAATGTCGAACTCCAGCAGGAATGTGAACAACATCGCCTTTTCGAATAATTTGAGCTTTTTTGCCTTCTTCTTGATAATAACCTTTGCCGCCAACAACTAAAATTTCCATTCCGCCGTGAACATGCCAAGAACTTCTTGAACTTGGTGCAAAAGTAATTACATTTGAAACAGGAAAATTGTAGGTTTTGTCTTTTTGAATTATGTTGTTAAAATAAACTGTTCCTATAAAGCGTTCACTTATGTCGTCTCCAAATTCAAATCGCAAATCTTCTTTTGTAGCAAAATCTTTTGTTCCTTCTGCAAGTGCCTTTTGATTTTTTAAGGTTCCTTTTGTGGTTTGGCAAGATGTCGCAAGCAAAATTGTCGCTAATGCAAACAATGCGAATACTGAATGTTTTTTCATTTTTTCCTCCTGCGGTGATTGTGGTTCTCGAAATCACCAGTTATGTTTTTTTTGGGCGTTTTTCGGGGCGTTCCCTTACGTTCGCTTTACTCACTTCAGGTCGGGCTTTTAGGGGGCCGTTTTTAGCTTCAACAAAATTTTCATCTTGTTGAAGAAGATGCCGACACGATGTTGAAAAGTCCCTAACGCACATTCTAATAAACAAATAATATCATCAGTCAGGAAATTCTTAAAATAGAAGATTGTTTTAGTCAGCATAATTTTTAGTTATGCTAAGCGGCACTTGCCACGAGAAAGCGGCACTTGTTGTAGAAAATTGGCGGTTTTGCGTTAAGTTTCAATTTCGTAGCCGGAAGATTTTAAAACTTCGAGTGCTTTTTCAAAATTTTCTGATTTTACAAGAACATAATCCGTGTTAAAAGTTGAAATTGCGAAAATTCCAATTTTTGCTTGTGCTAAAATACTTGAAATTTCTGAAAGAATTCCAATCAGCGAAAAATCGAGCGTTCCTTCATCAATTCTAAACGCTTTCCATTCGTCGCTGTGTTCTGTTGTATTTTTAGGAACATTTTTTGTTTGGCAAACAAGCGAATTTTCTTCGTCAGTTTTTGCAGTAAAACAAAAATCTTTCGACAAATCAACTTGAGAATAATCTTTTACTTTGCAAATTGAAAAATCAGCATTTATTTTTTTTAGTTTTAAGTTCTTCATAAAAATATCCTTAAGTTTAGAGTTTGATTTTATATGCTAAGCGTTAGCAGATTGCTTCGGCTTTTCCTCGCAATGCCGTGTCGACATTTTCGATTACAAGATTTTGCTTAGCAAATTCTCAAAGTTTTCTGCGTTTTACGGCGACATTCTTGTCATCATTTTTTTATTAAACTGCAATTTTTGCAGAAAAAACTGGCAGTTTTATAACAAAATCTTTATATTCTTGCAATTTTTTTTCGAGTTCGATAATATTTTTTATGCATCGGTTGGTAAATTCAAAAATTTACCGGGCAAGGTACAAGTATATTTTAGCACAAATTTCAACTTTACAGAGTTCGAAATAACATGATTCTAAAATATGCCAATAAGTAGCCGGAGCGGACTGAAACATACAATTGAGCCTATTTCAAAAGTTTGTTACGTTTTGAAACTTCTTCAATTCTATTTCTGCGCCAGATAAGATGTTTTTTAACATTTTTGTCCGGCGTTTTTTTTACCGGACTTTTGGAGGCTTTAAAATGTCATTCAAGAATTCGGCTGCACTAAATGCAGAATCATCAGAACCATCAAAAAATTCAACATCAAACTCAAGTCGAACTTCCCGTGTTATTTCAGCAAAAAAGCAAGATTATCGGATCAAGTCCGATAATGACATGTTAAGTAAATCCGATAATGACACACGGCGAAACTTCAGCGAAGTTTCAGCAAAAAAGCAAGGCGATTTCGATACTTCGACTTCGCAGACACTGAGCCTGTCGAAGTGCACCAACCGTGAAGTTCAAGAAAATCGCATCAAAATCACATTAAAAAATTTCTGGGTTTATCTTCTTCCGAGCATGTTCACAATGATGTTGATGGCAGTTTACACTTTTACAGACACTTACGTTGTGGGGCAAAAACTTGGAGCGGTTGCACTTGGAGCAGTTGGAGTTTGCACGCCAGTTTTAACAATTTCTTATGCTTTTGGATTTTTGTTTGGAATGGGCGGCTGCAGTCGATACGCAATTTCTTTAGGTCAGGGAAGAAAACAAAAAGCAAATCGTATTTTTTCTACGGCAGTTTTTGGAACTTTGGTTTTTGGAATTTTAGCCGCAATAGTTTTAAATATTTTTGCCAGACCTTTTGCGTTTTTTCTCGGAGCAAATCAAGAAAACATTGAATACGTAATGCCTTATCTTCGAGTTATGTTAGTTTATATTCCGGGCTTTATGATGGACATTGTGATGATGTGTTTTATGAAAAATGAAGGTCATCCAAATATCGCAATGATTGCCACAACTGTGGGAACTTTAATGAACGTAATTTTAGACTTTTTGTTCGTCTTTGGATTTAACTGGGGAATGTTTGGAGCGGCGTTTGCTACAGCGTTGTGTTCAGGAATCGGCTGTTGCATAAATATAATATTCGCTTACGCAAAAAAAATGAACATTCGATTCAGAAAATCTTCTGTGGAACTTGCAATCATTCCAATGATTTTAAAAAATGGACTTGGCGTTTTAGTTTTAGAATCATCTTCGGGAATTGTTACGTTTGTATTTATTGCTCAATCACAAAAACTTTTTGGCTCGCAAGGTGCGGCGGTTTACACAATCATTATGAATTGGTCGCTGATTTTTATAAATTTGGTGATGGGAATTGCTCAAGCAGCTCAACCTTTACTCGGACTTGCTTACGGCGAAGGTCGCACAAAATACATAAAAGATTACACGCTTTATTCGATTGTGGGTTCGCTGATTTTAGGAACGCTTTTTTTGCTGATTGGCTACGGATTTACAGAAAATCTTGTTTCAGTTTTTGCTTCTGATGATGATTCTGTTATAAAACTTGCAACTCAAGGACTTAAACTTTATCTTCCAGCGTATTTGTTTATGGATTTAGGAATTGTGCTTGGATATTATTTTCAGTCACTTGGAATGGCGATTCAGTCGCTTGTTGTAATGCTTTTGCGCGGAGTTTTGCTTCCTTGCGTTTTAGCTTTTGTTCTTCCGCTGATTTTTGGAAAAAACGCTTTATGGCTTTCAGTTCCAGTTGCGGAATTAATTACAAGTTTAGTTGCACTAAGTCTTTTCGCAAAGTTTAGGATTAGGTGATTAGGATTTAGGAACGAGAATTTAGTTGTTAGGAATTAGGAAGCGACGGTTTTGTTTGCGGGCTGTTAGCACAATGAACTTCGATATGAGAACTGGCGGTGATTGAGCAAAGTCAAAACCAACATTACTTAGCACAGCAGAACTTAATTGTGAAAACTGGCGGTTTTTGTTAGTCAACAGATTCCGAATCGTACTTCGACGTAACTTAGCAACCGTTTGGACTGACGTTTTTTTTCAAGCAACAGATATTTGTGTTTTTGACGTATTCAATCATCACAAAAGTTTCAGCAAGTGCTAGAGTCCACCAACGCCTTTGAATTTTTCAACAAGAGCCGTTATCTTTTGGAAAACTGTATGCTTTTTTGTTAAATAATTCGGATTTAAAGGGCTCATTTTTGGAAGGATTGAATTAAGTTCTGTTCCGTTTTCGCTTGCGTATTCTTTTTTTAGTGAAAGAGCAATGTAACGCTTTGCTTCTTCTTCTTTCAGATTTTCTTGTGCAATCAGTTCATCAATTTCGCGAAGTTGCTCTTTTTGCGCGTACTTAAAAAATTCGTCAATTAAAGTTGCTTTGTCATTTATTTGGTCAAGATTCGTTTTGTTTATAAAATCAACTAAAAGACTTTCCTTTGCTCTATTTCCAATACTTGAACGAATAAGACGACGTGCATCTTCAAGTAAAGCTTCTTTGTTCTGATTTTTCTTATTGTTTTCAAAAATCAGTTCAAGAATATAGTCAAGATTTATTTCCTGCGATTTTAAAAGATCAACTTCAAAAACCACGTCGTTCCAGTCAAAAGAAAGAGCATTTTTCTTGTCAGATTCTTTTTGAACTCTAAGCCAGTCGCGAATATCGTTGTAAGCAGACTTATAATTTTGAATTGTTCGCTCAGAAGGAATTTTAACATCTTTGATTGAATCAATCGTTTCGTCGCTCAGATAAAATTTTTCTTTAAAATCCGCAACTGCTTTTTCATCATTTTTATCGATTTCGGAAAACGCTTTTAGTCCGGCAAATTCATCATAATTCTGAAGAACATTTTCAATTCTCAAATATTCGCCAAAAAGTTTTGTAAATTCGATTTTGTTTTTTTCTTTTGTAATTTCATCAGGATTAGGAAATTTTTCTTCAAGTTCTTTGATTACTGCAAGATATCCGCGACAAGATTCGCCAGTTTCATTGTCAAAAAATCCTTGCATATATTCGTCGTAACTTTTTTCAAGAATAATATGATTTGTTGCTCCAAAAAGCTTTATTGCGTCGACTGTAGCCTGCTCCAAATCTCTAAAAGTTACAATGTTTCCGAAAGTTTTGGTTGAGTCGTAAATGCGATTTGTTCGTGAATACGCTTGAATAAGTCCGTGGTAGCGAAGATTTTTATCTACAAAAAGCGTGTTAAGTTGCGGTGCGTCAAAACCCGTAAGAAACATTCCTACAACAAGCAGAAGATCAATTTCCTGACTTTTTACACGGAGCGAAAGATCGCGATAATAATTCTGAAATTCTTTTCCTTCCGTGCTGAAATTTGTTTTGAACATTTTGTTGTAATCATTTATTGCGGAATCCAAAAATTCTTTTGAACTTGAATCTAATGCACTTGTTTCAAAACTTTCATCTTGAATTTCTCCGATTGCATTTTGTTCTTCGTTTGCAACAAAAGAAAAAATCGTAGCGACTTTTAAAGGCTTTTCTTTGTCTTTTTGCAAGGTTTTGAACATTTCGTAATACATTTTTGCCGCTTCTACGCTACTAACTGCAAACATTGCGTTAAATCCGTGAGGATTTCCTGCGTTTCTATGCGTTTTCTGATTGAATTTGTCAAGAACGTACTGAGTAATTTCCTTAATTCTGTCTGGATGAAGAAGAGCGGCTTTGTTTTCTGCAGCAGAAAGTTTTGCTTCATCTTGTTCAGATTCAATTTCTTTAAATTTTGGGCGCACATCATTGTAGTCAACTTTGAATTTTAAAACTTTTTCATCGCGGATTGCGTCGGTAATTATATAAGAATGAAGTTGCCTTCCAAAAACTGACGCTGTAGTTTCTGAGCCGAGTGCATTTTCTGGAAAAATCGGCGTTCCTGTAAATCCAAACTGATAATAAAACTTAAATTTCTTTTTAAGATTTTTCTGAGCCTCTCCAAACTGCGAACGATGACATTCATCAAAAATAAACACAACTTGCTTTTTGTAAATTGCAAGATTGTCTTCGCTTTTCATAAGATTGTTCAGTTTTTGAATCGTAGTGACAGTGATTTTGTTGTCGTTTGATTCAAGATTGCGTTTTAGTCCGGCAGTACTTTCAGAGCCGTTTACGCTGTCCGGAGAAAAACGCTGATATTCCTTCATTGTCTGGTAATCCAAATCTTTGCGGTCAACAACAAAAAGAACTTTGTCTATAAAATCAAGATTTGTAGCAAGTTGCGCCGCCTTAAAACTTGTGAGCGTTTTTCCGCTTCCTGTTGTGTGCCAAATGTAACCGCCACTTTCTGTGTTGCTCCAATTTTTTGCTAGATATGAACTTTTTATTTTCCACAAAAGACGTTCTGCCGCCGCAATCTGATAAGGTCGCATTACTAAAAGCGTGTTGCTTGTGTCAAAAACCGAATAAGTAAAAAGGATGTTGAGCAAAGTGTTTTTCTGAAAAAAAGTCTGTGTAAAATCTTTTAAGTCTTTTATAAGCGTGTTGTCTGATTTTGCCCAATTCATTGTAAAATCAAAACTGTTTTTGTTGCGTTTTGTTGTGTTCGCAAAATAACGCGTGTCTGTTCCGTTTGAAATTACAAAAATCTGAAGATATTTATAAAGCGAATGTTCAGAATTAAAACTTTCCTTGCTATAGCGATGAACTTGATTAAACGCTTCTCGAATTGCAACTCCGCGTTTTTTAAGCTCCACTTGCACAAGCGGAATTCCGTTTACAAGAATTGTAACATCGTAGCGATTTTGATGCGTTCCTGTCTGTTCAAATTGACGGATTACTTGAACATGATTTCTTAAAATTTTTTCTTTGTCAAAAAGATAAATATTTTGAATGTGGCCGTCGTCAAAAACAAAATCAAAAATATAATTGTCGTGAATATTTCTTGCCTTGTCATTTAACGTGTCGCTCGGTTTGTCTAAATAAGACTGAACATAACGATTCCATTCGCTGTCGCTAAAATGCACGTTGTTAAGATTTTCAAGCTGAAGCCGAACATTTGAAAGAAGCGTGGCAGAATTTTTTATTTCTGGAAGATATTCATAACCAAGATTTTTTAAATCGTCAACAAAATCTCGCTCTAACTCGCTTTCTAACTGATAGCCGTTTTCACAAACAGACATATCTTTTTCGTATTTATCTAAAACGATGTAATTTGGTGATTCTGCGATTGGCTTACATTCTGTCATTTTTAAAGATTCGTTCATGTTTTATATCTTAATTTTATATTTTTTTGAATTCAAGAAGATTATCAAAACATTCGAGGATTTTTTTACAACGTTAAATTTATTTTTTGCTCAACAAAGATGTAAATTTTACAGACAAGACAATCTCTTTTTGTGGAGGATTTGTTTTTCAAGCAAGAATTTTGTGCTGATGTAATCATCTTTTTATTTTGTCGCTTAACGAAAAAAAATGACAGAACTGAAAATCGCTCTGGCTTATTCAAAAATAAAAATTATATGTTTATTTATTAAAATTGTATGTTGAAAAAATAGAATCTGTATATTTGTTTATAAAGTCATTCATTTTTGGAAGTATATATGTGCAGAAGAAATATTGCTTCATTAAATTGTCAGTTTTACAGAACCTTTTGAAAATCTGAACGCAACTCTGTTATATTTCTGTAGATGTGCGTATTTCTTTTATTTACGTTTCTTGCATCATCGCTGTTATTGTCATCGTTATTATTGTAACTGCTCGAAAAATCTCTATCTATTCTAGAATAGATTAGGCGGTAAATGAAAATTCTTAAAATTCACCACAACAAATCTTAATAAAAACTAGTGTTTTCTCCATCAAATCGAATTATCTTATTCGTGTAGTTCAGAAAGAAAGAACGTCATTTTGAAACGAAAAAAAACGTCATTCTGAGCGACAACGAAGAATCTTTTACAGATGTTTCGCTTTGCTCAACATGACGGAAAAGGAAAAGATTTCGAATCAAGTTCAGAAATGACAAAATGGAGGAAAATATGTACAACTTTAATTTTTACATGCCGACAAAAGTTTTGTTCGGAGCAGGAAGGCTGAACGATCTTCACAATGAGAAACTGCCTGGAAAAAAGGCTTTGATTGTCACATCGAACGGAAAGTCAACCAAAAAATTCGGCTATCTTTCGCGCGTTGAGTCGGAGCTTGACAAAGCCGGAGTTTCGCACTTTTTGTTCGACAAGATCCGTGCGAATCCAACGAGGCAGAACGTTATGGACGGAGCGGCGCAAGTCAAGTCGAATAAATGCGACTTTGTTGTGGCACTTGGCGGCGGCTCTGTTATGGACGCGACAAAATGCATCGCGCTTATGGCGGCGAACTCTGGCGACATCTGGGATTATTCGCTTTCTGAAAAAGGCGGAAAGAAAACTCCGGCGAATCCCGCGATTCCGATTGTCTGCATCACGACTTCGGCCGGAACCGGAAGCGAAGTTGACATTGCGTCCGTGATTTCCGATGACGAGGCGAACGAGAAAACTGGAATCTTCTTCTTGTCGATGTTTCCGACGCTTTCAGTTGTCGATTCAGACTTGATGATGAGCGTTCCGCCGGCTTTCACAGCTTATCAGGGAATGGACGCGTTTTTCCACGCGAGCGAAACTGTCGTTAACAAGAACGTTCATCCGATGGCGGAAATGTTTGCGCTCAAGACAATCGAGCTTGTCGCAAAATATCTTCCAGTCGCGTACAAAGACGGATCAAACCGCGAGGCAAGAAGCTACGTGGCTCTTGCAAACACGCTCGCCGCTTACTACATGATGTGCACTTCCGCGCATACAATGGAGCACACGATGGGAAGTTTCCATCCGAACCTGATTCACGGAAAAGGCTTGATTGA
>CAZLXK010000039.1:0-15269 GCA_964563305.1 uncultured Treponema sp. | reverse complement strand
GTGGCCGGTGTAAAAACCGGCTATTATTTTTTTTTAAGAAAAATGTCGCTTAGAAAAAATCATCATCAGAAAAAATCATCATAAATCTTTATATTGCAACAAGCAACTTTTTTAACTAAAATATTTAGATATGAAAAAAAAGAAAGTTTGGCCTTTTATTCTTACGGGGCTTTTGCTATTAAACGCAATACTTTTTGGTTCACTTTTAGGTAAAGCACTTGCAACAACTTACAACACAGAAAATATAGAAAATTTTACAGAATTTGAAACGGCTCTTCCCACAAGACTTCTTGATGTAAACGGCGAACTTATTACAGAATTTGCTAGCGACGAAAAACGCGAAATTATTTCAATCAAAAAACTTCCACAAAAAATGATTGACGCTTTGCTTACGCGAGAAGACAGAATTTTTTACAATCATCACGGATTTAGTGCTAAGGCTTTAACGCGTGCAGTTTTGGGCGTTTTAACTCGAAAATCTTTAGGCGGCGGTTCAACCTTAACGCAACAAATCGCGGGTTCAATTTACTGCGACAGAAGCGATTATTCCGTTAAGCGAAAACTTAAAGAGCTTTGGTGGGCAATTCAAATGGAACGTCGCTATTCAAAAGATGAAATTCTTGAACTTTATTTGAACAAAATTTATTTTGGTGGCGGAACTTACGGAGTTAATGCGGCAAGTAAATATTATTTTGGTCACGGAGCACAAGAAATTACTGCAGCAGAAGCGGCAATTCTCGTAATTCAACTTTCAAATCCGGCTTATTACAATCCGTTTGAAAATCCAAACAGAGCAATGGCTCGCCAGCAAGATGTTTTAAACGCAATGGTTGACGCAGGTTATCTTACACGCGAAGAAGCAACTAACAGTTTTGAAGAATATTGGGCAAATTTTGATTTTACGCGGACTTCAAGTTCAGCATATGCAATGCGAAATGACGAAGCACCTTGGTTTAGCGAATATGTGCGACGTTCTTTAAGCGATATGCTTTACGGCACAGAAGACATTTACACTGGCGGTTTTACAGTAAACACAACGCTTAATCTTGCTCATCAAAAAGTTGCTGACCAAGTTATGAGCGATTACTTGAGATTTGCAAATAGAACTTATCAGCGAACAATGGACAGTCACGAAAAAGATGCTTTTAAAACATATATTCCGCTTTCAGAAATGATAAGTTTGGTTTTTAATCTTCCAAGCCTAAAAGTAAGCGAGCAAAGAGCACAAGTTCTTGCAATAAGCGAATATCGAAAAACTATAAATCCAATTATTGACGTAATTTCTTTGATTGGCGGAATGGAAACCTTAAAAACAGGAATTGTCAACAAAGGAAACAGTTTAATAAAGCAACAATCTGAAAAAACTACAATCGAAGGAACAATGATTGCTCTTGAAAATTCTACAGGTTATATTGACGCTTTAGTTGGCGGTTCAAAATATGATTCTGAAAATCAGTTTATTCGAGCAATTCAAGCACGACTTCAGCCAGGTTCTACGTTCAAACCGCTTTATTATTCGGCAGCAATCGATTCTAAACAATATACAATGACAACAATTATTAGCGACACGCCGGTTGTCTTTATAAAAGAAGATGGAACGCCTTATATGCCTCAAGATTTTAAAGGACAAATGGAAGGCGATGTAGAACTTTGGTACGCTCTTGCACATTCTATGAACATTCCGTCACTAAAAATTCTTGATGGAATTGGATTTAATGCGGCAATTCAAAGAGCGGCTTCTTTACTTGGAATTCCTCAAAATGAATTACAAGCTCGACGTTTTGAACCAGTTTATCCGCTTGGACTTGGTGTTTGTTCTGTGCGTCCAGTTGAACTTGCAAAAGCTTTCGCTACATTCGCAAACAATGGAAAGGAAGTTGTGCCTCTTGCAATCAGAAATGTTGAAGATAAAAACGGAAACATAATTCTTAATCCAGAAAAAGATTTACGTTCTCAGCAACAAGCAAAAGGTCAAAATGCTCAAATTATCAGCGAAGAAACTGCATTTATTATGCAAGAACTTCTCAAGAAAACTGTTGAAAGCGGAACGCTGCGTTATGGAGTCGATTGGGATTCTACAAGATGGACGATTGGCGAGCGAAAAGGTAAAGGAAATAAACTTGCCTACACAAATGAAAATGGCAGAAGATTTATTATGCCAGCAGCGGGAAAGACTGGAACTACGCAAAACTGGGCGGACGCTTGGGCTGTAGGATTTACTCCTTATTACACAGCGGCATTTTGGTTTGGATTTGATAAGCCAGGTCAGTCTTTGGGTTTAAGACTTACAGGTTCCACACTTGCCGGAGTTGCTTGGGGCGATTTTATGCACGAAGCGAATCTTGGAAAATCTTACAAAGAATTTAACACTAAGCCAGAAGGATTAATTGAACTTGAAGTTTGCTCAATAAGTGGCGGTTTGTATCAAGAAGAATGTGGCGAACATAAAATTACGGCGTATTATTATCCGGGAACTGAACCAACTGAACCTTGCACAAAACATTCGGCAAATAATACAAGCGTAAATTTGGGAATTTACCGTTTGCAGCAAGCAAGAATGATGTCTGGCTTGAATTTCAACTTGGAAGATGAAAGTCCTTTGTCTGTAAATCTTGATTTTTTAAATAGTAAAGAAAAAGTTAGCGAAAATAATGAATATTCTTCAAATCCGTCTTATAATAATAATGAAGAATCTGAAAATAATTCAGAAAATTATACTAACTGGTTGCTAGATTGATTTTCTTAGCAAGATTTTGATGAAAATTTCGTTGAAATTTGAAATTAAAGTTATGGGCATCTCGAAAAACTTGGATTTGAGTTTTTTTTCGAGAAGCCTACGAGTTTTAAGCCTTGAAATTACAAGTCTTAAAACTCGCACTTTCTTTAGTTACCTCTAAAAACTTAAGTTTTTAGAGGCTTCTATATATTATATATACCGACGATTTTCAAAAAGAACAAAAAAAATCTATAATTTCTTAAAAATTTTTTGAACTTTCAAGAAATTATAGAATATTTAGAAAGATTTGAGAATAGAAAGCCTATTTCAAAAGTCTGTTACGTTTTGAAATAGGCTTACAAAAATCTCATTTCATTGCTATTTTTGAGGCAAATTTTGTAGAAGTTTCAAAACTCGTCTGACTTTTGAAACTTCCTCTAGATTGGAAATTTTGCTTACTAAGAGAAATAGTTTTTAGTGACAGATTCTCGTGTCGTGTACGGGGAATGACCGTTTTTTTGTAACGGAGGTTTCGAGAACCACAACCACCGTATTTTTGTTTCGCAAGCATCGTGTTTTTTTTTATCAAGCATCGACAAAGTTTACTAAGTTTTAAGAAATCTTAAATCCTGTAATCAAAGTAAATACGTTGTCCGCGGCATCTTTATTCATTTCGGAAGAATTTACCGCATTTTTTGCTTGAAGACTCATTTCATTCATTGCAGACGAAACTTCCTCAGATTTAGAATGTGTTTCTTGTGCCAATTCCTTCAAATTAGAAATTTCTGAAAAAACCTTAGAACTGTCTTTTTTCATTTGCTTTGATGCATCTCTAATGTCAGAAGTTGTGCCGTCAAGAGTTTTCATAGTTTGCAAAATATTATTTACGCCAGTTTCTTCTTCAGCCATTCCATTTTGAACTTCCAAAATTTGATTATTTAAGGCCGAAATTTTATTTCCAACGAGTTCAAACGAACTTGCTGATTTTCCAGAAGATTCTACAATATTTTCGATTGCCTGCGATATTCCGCCCAAAAGTTCACGAATTGCAGAAGATTGAGTTGCAGAAGTTTCCGCCAACGCTCGAATTTCATCAGCAACAACACCAAAACCTTTTCCTAAATCTCCAGCGTGAGCCGCTTCGATCGCTGCATTCATTGCCAAAAGATTTGTTTGTTCTGCGATAGACGAAATTGCTTGGTTTGCTTCAGTAAGATTTTCTGATTGCTTAGAAATTTGCTCGATTTGTTCGCTAACTGTATCTTGAACTTGCCTTCCATAATCAGATTCTTTTAGTAAAACATTAAATTCGTTCATTATATGTTTTACGCTTTCTGAAACTGATGTAATATTTGCACTAATTTCTTCGATTGCCGAAGATGAATTTTGAATTGCTCCAGATTGTTCTTCGATGCGCGAATCCAAAGTTTCAATTTGATTTTCTACGCTAGAAACGCCGTTATTTATAAGTTCAATTTTTTGAGATTGCTCTTTTACGCTCAAATCAATATTTTCAACATCTTTTGTAGAATTTGTAATATTTTCTACGTGCTTTGACATTTCTTGATAAAGTTCGTTGCCAGTTTTTGACAAGACGCTAGTTTCCTTTTTTAACTTTGAGACAAGATTGTCCATGCTTTCAACAACTCGATTACAATTTTTTGCAAGAGAACTAAGTTCGTCATTACCAGAAATTTCAATTCTTGCAGTAAGGTCGGCGCTTCCTTCTGAAATATTTTTCATAGCGTTTGTGACTTTTTCCATAGTTCCGAAAATTTTCTTTGTAAACCAGAAAACTAAAAGAAATCCCAAAATCACCAAAATAATTCCAACAACTGAAACTAAAATACTTTGATTTCTTATTGTTTGCATAAGACCTTCAACGCCATAATCGCAACCAACAATTCCAACAATTTTTCCGCGAGAATTTTTTATTCCAATGTAAGAAGATACAACTTCGCCCCATTCATCATCGCGATCTATTGAAGAAGAACACAAATTTCCATCATCAAAAACTTTTACAATTTCAGAATCCCAATCAGAAACATCTTCTTCTTCGCCAAGATAAGCAAAATCAGCAGTTCCAGGTTCAACGCTTCCGTCAACAATGTAGCGATATTTTCCTTGAGAATCACGAATCATTGTGTACAAAAATCTCGCTTTAATTTGCTTGTTCATATTAAAAAGTTGCTGACGAAGTTCTTCGTAGTAAGGATCATTTAAATTTCTTACTTGAGAAAGTGTTTCAAATCTGTCGCCGTCAACATAAGAAGCGGCTAATTTTACAAAAGGTTCTGAAATAGTTTTCGCGAAAGATTCGCCAGTTTTTAAAATGCCAAAAGATGCTATAAAACTAATAAGAGTGAATGATAAAACAATAAAAATTGTAAGAAATGCAATAAATCGTTTTTTTAATGAAGATTTTTTAGTGCTTGCCATAAAACAAAAAAGCCCTCCATGTAAACACAAGTTTAATTTTATCACTTATTCACACAAAGGGCAATTTTTTTACAAATTTTCGTTTTTTAACGTCGAAATCAGAAATTTAAGTAAATTTTGTTAATTTTATTGTGACTTCGAGAACCTCAATCACCGTATTTTCTAATTTATTTGATTCAACGCACTTACAACAGCGTCAATTCCGGCTCTGCCAAC
This sequence comes from uncultured Treponema sp., assembly GCA_964563305.1. Lineage (GTDB taxonomy): Bacteria > Spirochaetota > Spirochaetia > Treponematales > Treponemataceae > Treponema_D. The sequence goes on along the minus strand of CAZLXK010000039.1, from coordinate 9,898 downwards.
ATTTGCTGATTTTCCGGCTCCCCAATATTGATTTCCGTCTTCGCAAGTAATTTGAACGTAAGCAACAGCAGAAGTATTGCTTCCTTTTCCAATGCTGTGTTCGTGGAAAGATGTTATGTCAAATGCTGGAGTTGGAATTTCTTTTAATGCATTTGTAAATGAATCTAGCGGACCGTTTCCTTTTCCGCCAATAGAAAATTGCTTTCCTTTCCATAAAATAACGCCACGACAAACGCTTGATTCATCGTTTTCAGATTTTCCTTCGAGATGAGTTTCTGCTAAATCCAAAATCGACATATTTTTTTTATTTTCAAACCATTGCTTAACAAAAAGTTCGTAAATTTCTTCTGGTTTAAGTTCTCGCTGAGCCTTGTCTGCTGCGTGTTTTACAATATCACCTAAAGCTGGATGCATTGCCTTTGGAACCATAAGACCATAATCTTGCTCAAGAATGTACGCTGCTCCACCTTTTCCAGACTGACTGTTAATGCGAATAATTCCTTCGTATTGACGGCCAATGTCGTGCGGATCAATAAGCAAATAAGGAACGTCCCAAAGTGCATTTTTTGGCATTTTAGTGCGAGCAGCCATTCCTTTTCTAATTGCGTCTTGATGACTTCCAGAAAACGCTGTAAACACAAGTTCACCAACATAAGGCATTCGCGGATTTATTTCCATTCCAGTAAATTGCGTGTAAAGTTCGCCGATTTCTTGAATGTGAGAAAAATCAAGTTGTGGATCAATTCCTTGACTAAACATATTCAAAGCCACGTTTACAATGTCAAGATTTCCTGTTCGCTCTCCGTTTCCAAAAAGACAACCTTCAACTCTGTCTGCTCCAGCCAAAAGTGCAAGTTCGCAAGAAGCAACGCCGGTTCCTCTGTCGTTATGGCAATGAGTTGAAATAATCACATTTTCGCGGTCAGAAATTTTTGAAGCAAAATATTCAATATTATCCGCGTAAACATTTGGCGTATAACATTCAACAGTTGTAGGAAGATTTAAGATGATTTTATTTTCACTAGAAGTTCCCCATTCATTTTTAACCGCTTCACAAACTTCAATCGCATAATCAATTTCTGTCATAGAAAAACTTTCTGGAGAATATTCAAGTCGAATGCGTTTTAAGTCATCTTCTGTCATACAAGATTTTATACATTTAACGCCGTCAACTGCAATTTGTTTAATTTCTTCTTTTGATTTATTAAAAGTATATTTTCGCTGAGCAGGAGAAGTTGAATTGTAAATATGAAAAATCACTTTTGGAGCACCTTTAATCGCTTCCATAGTTTTATAAACCAACTTTTCGCGTGCTTGACACAAAACTTGAATTGTAACGTCGCTAGGAATATGATTTTCTTCAATAAGACGACGACAAAAATCGTATTCTGTGTCGCTGGCGGCAGGAAAACCAACTTCAATTTCCTTAAATCCTAATTTTACAAGCAAATCAAAAAACGCTAATTTAGTTTCAATTCCCATTGGATTGATAAGCGCTTGATTTCCATCTCTCAAGTCAACAGAACACCAAATTGGTGCCTTTGTAATTTTTGCTGATGGCCATTTTCGATTCGGTAAATCAATATAACCGATTGGAGCATACTTTCCGTTTGGATTCATTCCTGGCATTTTTTACCTTCCTTAAAATTGTATTTTGAACTTTAAACTTTGAACTTTATTTCTGTTAACTTAAGAAGCAAATCTTTTTATTTTTACGCGGATTTTCATAAAGATTTTTAAAAATCACATAAAAACAAAAAAGACCCGCTGCCAAAGCAACAGGTCTGAAGTTCTTAAGTTAATATAAAAAACAAAAACACAACACCTAAAGCTTTAGCCTAAAAGAGAACTTAGCAATGTTAGTAGTAGGTTTTTGTTAAACATAATTTATTTATACAACTTGAGTGACATTTTGTCAAGTTAGGATTGAGGATTGAGAAGTTAGTACGGCTTAGGAAAACCTACAATTAAAATTTTACAACGACTTGCAGAAGGTTTAAACATGGATTTGAAAATTAAATTTATTCCAAAGCCACAACTTTGCTAGATTTACTTCAAAAATCCGTATTCATAAACTTTCGGCTCGATTTGTTTTGCCAAGAGTTTCATTTTGGTTTTTAAGCCGCTTAAAAGTTTATTGTAAGTTTCATCTTCTGAAGTGCTGTTCATTCTGCCGTTTTTCTCGCCTTGAAAATATTTTCTGATGTCGTAAAACGAAGCGTCCGGATTTGCGTTTCTCTGCGAGTGATAATATTTCCACAATTCCAAAGCCGAATCGTAAACTGATTTTGCAGCAGGCGAAAATTCTATTTTTGAGCTTAAAACTTCTTTTTGGCTGAATAAATCTTCTTCCTGCTTAGTGATTTGGATTTTTCCGCTCAGAAAGTCGTTCATAAAATGAGATTTAAATGCTTTTTTGCTTAAAACTTGCTCTTCTGAAAACGGAATCCAGTGATTTGTGCCTTGCGTGCAGGAAATGCGGTTTTGGCCGGAAAAAAGCGTGTAAATCAGGCAGTCGGCTTGGAACTCAAAGTCGCTTTTCCAGCCGTCATTCGGAAATAAAAACTGGTCGCGGTCGTTCAGCCAAGTTGCTTCGATGGAATGACGAACAGCAAAATAAATTGAAAAAAATATTAAATTTGAATCTGTAATATCCAAACACTTTGCTTCTTGAGGTTTTGATAATATTGCTAATTGCTTATTATGTTGAAAATCTGGTGCAATTTGACTTACGATAAAACCAATTTTTTGTCCATTTTGGGGAAACGTTGCTCTCCATTTATGAATATTATTATTTGCTTTGTTAGCATAAATTTTTTTTTGAAATACATAATTTCCGTTTACATCAAAAACATCAGCAACTATGTAAGGATTAAGTTTATCGAAACTTCTTACATCAACGTCGTTATCTGAAACTCGGTTCAGCATCTCTTTTTTGACAGATTCCGAAACAAGTTCGGAATAACAATCTCTATGTTTAGCATAACTTGCAATACTTGTATTCCAAATAAAAAATCCGATTGGAAATTTTCCTTTTACATTATCAAATGTATTAGACGGAATAATAAAACCATTTTCTAATTTTGCTTTAAACATTTTTCTAAATTCTATAAATGCGTCTGAATTGATGTACTTTAGTTTACTAAAAACAGCAATATATGAATTTGATATTTCATTATAAATTCTAATTAGAAATTGTGCGAAAAGTTCTCTTATTGAAAATCCTAATCCTAAACTCGAATATTTTTTATAAACCATTGTTCCGTTTGAAACACCAGCTTTATTTTCTCCTGTTCTCGAAACATTTGTTGCAGTAGTTGCTTCCGCATACGGCGGATTTATGTAAATCACAAGTTTCTTGCGTTTTTCTTCGTCGGCGAGAATTTCATACAAATCATCAGGAATTTTTCCTTTGCGTAACTCACTGTCATTCTCGTGCTTGACACGGGAATCTTCTTGTGAAATAGATTGTCGGGTCAAGCCCGACAATGACACTTTGCCGTTTTTGGTGGTTTTGTTTTCATTTTTGGTGGTTTCGACAGGCTCAACCAACGCTTCTGGATTCTGTGCCAAAAACTCATCGTTCAAAAAATCAAACTGAAAAACGTGGTTTTCAAACATTTTCCAGCCGTTTGAGATTCTGTCTTTCATTACATCAACATCGGCTTTGTCAAGCGTGCTCGCCCAGACGTTGCGGTAGTTTGTAAGTCCGTTTAAAAGATTTCCAGTTCCGGCGCAGCAGTCCCAGATATAATATTCATCCTGCCACTTTTCACCTAAAACTTTGGCCAGATATTCCTGCGACTTTTCAACCCAGATTTGCGGCGTAAAAAAACTTCCCTTTCGCTCGCGGATATCCTGCGGCACAAGCAAATCACGGCGGCCGATTATATAATCCCAGTATTCTTCTTTAGGCGGACGAAAATAAACATTCCAGAACTCTTTGTAGGCTTTCTGCTTGTCGTTAAATCCGACTGTGTCAAATCTAAAACCGCCAATACTTTTTCGCTCCTTGTTGTAATAATATTCTTTCTGACGCAAAACAACCGCAAGATTGTCTTTTATAGATTCATTGTTTTCGCTCAGTAAATCCGCAAGAAAAAAATCCGCGGAAATTATGTTTTCTTTTTTTGCTTCTTCCCAGTCAACCGCGATTGTAGGCTTTACTTTTTCCTGCCAACGCTGAAACACAAAGGTAAAATTGTTTTTTGTAACGCTGATTTTTTCTGTAAGCTCTTTGTCGGTCTTAAAATTTAAGTTTATAAAGTCTTTAAACTCTTTTTCCTGAGTTTCGTAGTAAAAAAGAATGGAATTTTCCAAAAGAAGATTTTTGCAAAGCTCGTAAAGCTGCTTAAATTCTTTTGTCTCGTGATTTGAAGGTGTTGCGTTCCAGTTAAAATCATTCTGATAAAAAATATGCTGAACTTTGTGATATTCAATAAAAGCGAATTTTTGTGCGTCAAAGGCTGCGATGTATTTTGGCGGAAGATATTTTTCAAAAGTCTTTTCTTTTCCGATTGTTAAAATCAGCTGGACAAAACTTTCAAAAATGTCGTGGTTTGTGCCTTGTTTTGCTTCTGCCCAAAGAATCGATTTTAAGTTGTCATTTTCAAAATCTTCAAACAAAGAAGACTGGCCTTTGTCTAAATTATGTTTCGCAATCACAAAGTCGATGTTTCCAAGCTGCGTGTATTTGTATTTTGCAAAATAATCCTGCTGAACTGCGTTTTTTAACGCTTCTTCTCTTAGTTTAATATATTTATTCATTTTTTTCTGATTTTATCTCAGTGGCTGATAAACGGCTTTGCCTTCTAGCACAATGCTGTTGTCTTGAAGTTTTATTTGTGCTAAGAAACGGACTGGTTTTTCGCCGTCGATTTGCGGTTGAGGTTCTCTTCTAAAACTTACTGGAACAATTCCTTCTACAAATCGATTTGTGTCATAACCAATCAAAAAGTCGCAAGACCAAGAGCCATTTTCATAATTTCTTACGTTTGAAATTCGTCCGCTCCAAGAAACGTAGCAATCTAAGTAAAGTTGCGGATCTAAAATTACGTCGCTATATTTGTAATTGTCAGTTAGGCTGTCAAAAGTTGGAACGCTTAAATATGACATTAACGTAGAGCAATTTCGTTTTATTGTGAGCGAAGCATTTGAGTTTAAAAGTCGATTTATTTCAACTTGTGCCGCATTATCACGATGATTTTGAAAATAAGTTAAAGCATTATTGTAAGACTGATTTATTTCTTTGTTATCTAAAAAATAATGAACAACTGTGTCAGACAAATCTTCTTTTTGAGCGTGCCGACTTTCGTCACTTGAAAGAACTAATTTTTCAAGATTTGCACGCGGACCAATCATTGATTTTCGCTCTTGAAATTTCGGAACAAAAACAAGGAGCAAACTTATAACGATGCCAAGAAAAATTCCTAAAAAAACGCAATTTCTTATAATATCTGGATTTGCACCAAGTGGCGGATAAAATTTTTGAATTTTATTATTATCAACAAGTTTACAAATTGAAGACCAATCTCCATCTTTTCTTAAAAATTCTAATGCGGATTTTGCAACTGAATTATTTGGATCTAAATCAAGAACATCAATATAATAATCCAAGGCTTTTTCTTGTTCTCCGCGCTGAAGAAAAATTGCCGCTTGACCTAACAAAAGTTGCGTGTTTTGAATTTTTATGTCGCGAGCTTTTCTAAAATACAAACTTGCATTTCCGAGTTCACCTAAATAAAGACAAGCAATCCCAAACGTAAGATAATAATCAAAATCGCCTTCGTAAACATCTTCTTTTGGCTCAAGAATGTCGATTGCGAGAGAAAATTTTCTGCGTTTTAAGAGTTTTTTCGCTGTATCAAGGGAATTTGACATAAATTATTCAAGACTCCTTAATTTTGAAAAAATTTCATCAAGTTCCTTGTTAAGATTGTTGATTTCTTCTTGATTCACTAATTCAGGATCATTTTCTAATTGCTCAATTCTGTCAAGAATATTTTGAATGTGAGACGGATCCAACTGTGGATCTTTTTGAACTTGCTCAGGCGAAACTTCGTGCGGAACATTTTGCTCTTGAAGATTTTGATTTTGCGGATTTTGCTGATTTTGAGAAGTTTGATTTTGCTGAGTTTGCGGATTTTGCGACAAAACATTTTGATAATCAACTAAATCATCACTTGAATTAGAAGAATTTTCGATTGTGGCACTAGAGTTTTCATCATCAAAACCAAGCCTTTGTGCATCATCAGAAAAAGTAAAAAGTTCATCTTGAGTTTCTGGAGAGGTTTCAGGAACAACTGGCATATTTTCCCAATAAGGCGTTCTTAGTTGCGATTCATCAAGTTTTTCTGGAAGAGGAGCAACAGTTGTGGTAGAAACCACGTCCGGAAGATTTGCAGAAAGTGCTGTTTTTCCTTCGGCAAGAGACGCTAAGAATTTTTTGCCGGCAGGTTCATTTCCGTCAGAAGCAACAGAAATATAAAAAGTAATAATGTCTAATTTCATTGGATCAAGATAAGCAGTTTTCCAGTTTACAGAAAGTGCTGAATTATTATAAGAAAGAACTGAAGAAAAACTTTTGCCTTCTTGTGATGACGGAATCCAAGTGGAATTTTCAAGAGAATCTTTGTTTGCCATTGTAACAACTTGTGGATTTGAAATTCCTTTTCCGTTAAGCAAAAACTGAATTGCAGCTTTTTCATTTTCTGAGCGAACCCAAATTTGCTCTTTCATATCAAGAAACTGACGCTCTGAATTAATGTTTCGTTCCGACGCTGTAGAAAAATGTGCTAAAGTATTTTCGCCAAGTTGAGTGTCAAAAACGCCTTTTATTGCAAAAGATTGAATGCGTTTACTTAAATTTATTGTGTAAATTGTAACTCGAAGCATATCAACGCGACTTGAACTTGCGATTGAAGGCAAAAAACTAAAATCAACAACAATTTGTGCTTTTCCAGAAATTGTGTAAGCCATTTGTGCTCCATAAGGAGTTCGGCGAGCTTCACTTTTTACGCCATTTTCGCGGTTAAGTCTGTAAACTTTATTTCCAACCCGCACAGAAAAATATGAAGACGAAAAAGAATCGTAAGTTGCAAGAAGCGGAACTGCTTTTAAGTTTTCTGGAACTGCATACAATTCAAAGCAACCAGTTTTTCCGTTCATATAAATTTTAACGTCGCCATTTGTAATAGAAAATTTGCTTTCGGGAATATAAATCCAGCCAGTATATTTGTCTTTTTTTTGCTTACTTAACAATTTTTGACGTTGCTTTTCTTGTTCTTTTGCTAATTTTTGTGCTTGTTTTGCAGCCGCTTTTTGTTCTTTTGTTAATTTGACTTTAGTTTTTTTGCTTGAAGAAGAATTTTCTGTAGAAGATTGCTGATTTTGTTGATTTTCTTGTAAAATTTGCTGATTTTGCTGATTTTGCGAAGTTAAATCCGAAGAGTTTTGTGAAAAAATAAATGGAGAAAAACTTAAAATCGCTGAAAAAATAAGAATTTTTTTTAATTTAAACTTGCACATTATTTCCTCCAAAAAATTTGTAAATTTTTTATTTTGCATTGTCGCTTGAATTAGAATTTGTTTGATTTCTTGACTGCAAAAGTGATTGCAAAAGTGACGCTTTCGCTTTTAAAACTGCCATTTCTTCTTCAAAACCTTGATTTTTAGATGATTGCTCTTGATTTTCTTGATTTTGTGAAGATGACAAAGCATTTCTTTGAGCTTCTTGTTGTGCTTGATTTGCTAATTCTAAGGTTTGAGTTGCAGCATCTTCAAGTTCTTTAATTCTTGCATTTGCAGCGTTTAATTGGCGGCGCAAACTTACTAAATCTTGAGTTTGATATTCGCGGATTTGCTTTTCGTAATTTTCTTTTGAACTTAAATATTCTTCGCCAGTCATTTTTAGTAAATACAAAAGTTTTTGTTCTCTTTCGCGTTGAGAAATTACGTCAAGCTTAAATTGGGAATCTTCAACTTTATCGCTATTTGGAAATTCTGCAACAACTGTTTCGTAAAGATTTTTTGCAGTTTCGTAATCATAATCATCAAAAAAACATTCAGCAAGCCAATATAAAGACGAAGCGTACATTCTATTTTCTGGATATTGATGACAAAAATCACTTAAAGTTAAAACCGCAGCATCATTTTGACCTAAAAAATGCAAAGCTCTGCCCTTTTGATATTCAACGTAAGGAACAAGTTCGCTTTCGCTAAAGTTTTGCAAGAAATTATCACAATCATTTACAGCAGAAGTATAATTTTGCGAATACATTTGGCTTGAAATTATCATATACCAAACGTCCGCTGTAGAATTTTCAGGATTTACAACTGCTTTTCTCAAAAAAAATGATGCACTTGTCCAATCTTTATTGCTGTAGGCTTGAAATCCTTGAATTAAATCATCAGAATTTGAATAATTTGATGAATTTTCTTGATTAAGAAAATTATTTGAACTTGCAGCGAAAATTTCAGTCGAAAAAATCAGAATGCAAAAAGAAAAAGTTAATATTTTCTTTGAGAAATTTTTTATTCCCATTTAAGTTCTCCCTTAAAAAAAGATGAACCTGAAACTACAATATCAGTTCCTGCTTCTAAAACGGAACTTAGCGTATTTTGATTTATTCCGCCGTCAACAGAAATCTTAAAATTGTAGCCTTTATCTTTTTGAATATCGGCAAGTTGCTTAACTTTATTTACTGTATAAGGAATGAGTTTTTGTCCGCCCCAACCAGGATTTACTGTCATTATTAAAACTAAGTCGATGTAAGGCAAAACTTCTTGAAGTAAACTTACGGGACTTGCTGGGCAAAGTGCAATGCCGGCTTTTTTTCCATTTTCGTGAATGATTTGAATGCAGCGATCTACGTGATTTGTGGCTTCAAAATGGAAAGTTACAAAATCAGCACCAGAATCAATGTAAGATTGAATTGAATTTTCTGGCTTTTCGACCATAAGATGAACGTCAAATGGAAGTTTTGTGCATTTTCTAATAGAAGAAATTACAGGTTGGCCATAAGAAACTTGAGGAACAAAATGTCCGTCCATTACGTCAATGTGAACAAACGAAGCGTTTTTTTCTTCTATGAGTTTTATTGCTTGACTTAAATTTGCAAAGTCCGCTGAAAGTAAAGATGGCGATAAGAATTTATTTTTCTTCATATATTATTGATAATAAAGCAAAAATTTTTGTCTGTAAAGTTTAGTTTGCTGATGCGAAGAGTTAGGATTTAGGATTTTAGATGACTTGCCATTGTGAAGCGACGCTTACTCGCGGAAACTAGAAGTTTGCGTGGCGGGCTGACGCTTTTGGTAGAGAACTGATACTTTGCTTGCAAGAACTGGCGGTTAGCTTGCAAAAACTGGCGGTTTACTCGCGAAAACCTGGCACTTGCTTGCAAGAACTGGCGGTTTGCTCGCGAAAACTGCACTTGCTGTGAAAACTGGCGGTTCGCTCGCGAAAACTGCACTTGCTGCAAGAACTGGCGGTTCACTTGCGGAAACTGGCACTTGCTGTGAAAACTGGCGGTTTACTCGCGGAAACTGGCACTTGCTGTGAAAACTGGCGGTTTGCTTAGCGAAAACTGGCACTTGCTGTGAAAACTGGCGGTTCACTTGCGGAAACTGGCACTTGCTGTGAAAACTGGCGGTTTTCTTAGCGAACTGGCGGTTCACTCGCGGAAACTGGCACTTGTTGTGAAAACTGGCGGTTTGCGTGGCGAGCGGGAGGTTTGCTTAACTAAGTGGCGGTGGTTTCGAGAGCCTCAACCAGCGATTTTTTTACGGACTGTCAGTTGATTTTTTTTGCACGAGATGAGCGGATAGCGTATTCACAACGAAGTTTCAAGTGAGTGCACAACAGCCGCCCCAGAACACAGTCGAAGTGTAACGCCCA
>CAZLXK010000038.1:0-15419 GCA_964563305.1 uncultured Treponema sp. | reverse complement strand
AAAAACTTTAAGTTACATTCTTTTAGGCGTAATAATTATCGCGGTTGCGGCACTTTCTGCAATAATCTTTATTTTACTTGATAAAAATCTTACAGCTTCTATGGCAGTTGGACTTTTAACTGGTGGCTTAACTTCAACTCCAGGATTTAGTGCAGGAAAAGAAGTTGAAGGTGCAATAGAAGAGCAAGTAACTGCCGGTTATGGAATTGCATACATTTATGGCGTTTTAGGCGTTGTTCTTTTCGTTCAACTTGTTCCAAAAATCTTAAAAGTTAATATGAAAGAAGAAGTTTCTCACTTTCAAGCAGCAAATTCAATTCAAGTTCCAGAACCAAAAGGGAATCTTGTAAAAGTAGAACCTTTCGGATTTTTCCCATTCTTTTTAGCTGTTGCACTTGGCTGTTTGATTGGTTGCATAAAAATTCCTGGAATAAACTTTAGTCTTGGAAATTCTGGTGGCTGTTTAATTGGCGGATTGATTATTGGACACTTTGCTCACATAGGAAAACTTGATTGCCGAATTCAAAAAGAAGTTTTGAATTTTATGCGTGAACTCGGACTTGTTTTATTCTTGATTGGAGCGGGCGTTCCTGGAGGCGTAAACTTTATTGGCGAGTTCAAGTGGACATATTTCTTGTACGGTGCAGTAATGACAACTCTTCCAATGATTGTAGGTTTTATTCTTGCAAAATATGTTTTCAAACTCAGCGTTTTAAACAACTTAGGTTCAATTACTGGCGGAATGACATCAACTCCGGCACTTGGAACTTTAATTGCAACCGCTGGAACGGACGAAGTTTCTAGTGCTTATGCAGCAACTTATCCTTTTGCCTTAGTTTCCGTTGTTTTGGCTGCAAAAATTATTATTATGGTTTTCTAAAATAAGTTTTAAGTTTTAGCAAAAAATTAGCCTCGCCCAAAAAGCGAGGTTTTTTATTTTTATTTTTGAGCATACTTTTTTGTGCTAACCGTCCTTTCGGTATTCCGTTATCACTTCATTCTTTCGCTTCGCTACAGAACGCTTCGCGTACCTACAGCACGGGCTAAGTTTTCTATTCAATGAAATATTTTACTTTTCTAAGAAAATGTCTTTTTTTGTTCTTAAAAATTCATCTCAAATTTTTTAAGTAACTTATTTTTCAAATTTTTTAAATCGTCATCAACTAAACCAAGATTTTCTGCATTTCCAACATCTTTCATTGCATTTTCATAATCGCCTAAATAAAAATACGAAAGTGCTCGCCTATAATAAACGTGACTTTGAAAAGGTCCAAGTTGCAAAGATTTATTATAAAAATCAATCGCTTCTTTATGCTGATTTCTTATTGCGTAAACAATTCCTAAATAATAATAAGATTTAAACGCATTTTGATCTAATTTTAAACATTCTTCAAAATCGCTTATTGCGTCGTCATAATTATTATTTGCAAAATTCGCCATTCCTCTATGCTTATAAATTACAGAAGTAACAGTTTTATCAAGTTCATTTTTTGCTTCAAGGATTTTCGAATAAATTTGAATCGCATTTTTAAAATTTCCTTGATTATGTTCGTGAAGTGCCCGCAATATTAAATCGTCAATACTTTCCGAATTACCCAAATTTTGTTCAAAATACAAATCATTTTTTGTGTCTTTAGCGAGTAAATTTTTATCTGTGGATAGTTGATCAACTTTTTCATAAAAAGTATTTCGTCTTGTTGCAAGTTCTTGCTGAAGTTTATTCTGATAATCTCGAATTTCTTGAAAAATTGTGTCAGCCAAGCACAAACTAGCATTTATAGAAGCAAGTTTTCGGCGCAAAGGTTTGTCAAAAGGATTAAATTCCGCCTTGTAAATCAGTTCATGCTCAACTTCTGCCCAAGCGTCTTGTAAAATAGTTCGAATTTGTATTTCGCAAAGTAAATCTTTTGGAATTAAAAGCGTATTATTTTTTTGCACGCAATCTTCTGGAATTTTTATAAGAACATGAACGGACTCATATCCAAATTCTCTAAACGACTGATTCGCCCCTTTTATTTCAACTTCAACAACATCAAAATTCTTTTCAATTATTTTTTGAACAGTGTGCAAATCTTCTAAAAAAGGACAAATTACTCTTATTCCAATCAAATCAGTTAAAACAATAAGTTCTTTTTGATTCAATTCTTTAGGTTTATTTTTCAATATTTTTTTATAATAAGAATCAAATGATTTTACTCGAGATTTGTACGTTGGAACTGAAATAAGTTTTATACAAGATTCAATTTTCTTTTCAACATTTTCTAATATATTTGCAAGAAGATTTTTATATAAATCATAATTTTTTTTTATAAGATTTTTGTTTGGTGTAAAAGTGATTTCTTCGTTCATTACAATGATGCCTTCTTTAGCGACAAAGCAAATTATTTTAGTTTTATTATTTAAAACTAAGAAGCCACCCGTTTCATTTAACGAGTGGCTTACAAGCATTTAATTAGTTTTATTTTGCTTGATCAGTAACTTGTGCATTAGATGAAGAATCTTCATTCAATGATGAAGTAAATTCTTCTTCTGTTGCCATCTTTTCTTTTTCGATGTATCGATTAACTTGTTTGTTTCCAAAGCGTGCCATTTCATTATTCTGGCGATCACGTTCTTTCTTTGTAATGATTCCCCAAACATCTTCGTCATCAATATCACGATCGCTTGAAAGAACAGCAAGATCATAAATGATTTTTACATCTTTGAAGTAACCAATAAAGTTGTCACCATCATGCATTGCATCTCTGCAAACTTGGAAACCACAGAATTTTACAAAAGGAGTTCCACGTGGATAAATTGGATAAACTCTAATTTCTCGAGTTCTTACATCTGTAATGTAGTTAGGATTGCTCCATTCCAATGTTTTCCAACCATCAAAATAAAGTGTTCCCATATAATAACGTCTTTCAACATTATCATTGTCTTTAAGAAGAACATACAACTGATGAGGGAAATTCATTCCCATTGTTGTTACTGAAATTTTCTTTAAGGTACCAACATTTTTTACAAGACCATATCCATCTTCAAAAAGATATTTACCTCTTTGTTCATCAGTTTGAGCTTGTCTAGTACCGTTTTCATCAGCATCTGCAAGTGGCTCATAAGCTTGAATTTCAAAAGGTGGAACAATTCTAGCATTAGCATTATTTGCCCAAGTTGGGAAAAGTACACGAACGCCCATTACATTAGATCCAGCAAATGGAACATCAGCGGAATCTTTTACAGGTGCCGCAACAACTTGAGAAAGAGCAACAGATTCAACATTTTGTGCTGAAGAATTAAGTTGAACTTCCCATTCGTTCAATGCCAATGAGGTTTTCATAAGTGACTTCTGATCGTCAGTGAATGTAGCACCGGCAGCAACAGAATAATCCATAACAGTTCGGCTGTTCTGAGTTGGGTTTCCGTTTTCGTCAGCAACAATATCAGCATCTAACTGTGTAAAATCAATAAGAACTGATTCTCTAGCGAAAACAAATGAACCTGCCATAAGAGCAGCGATAGCAAATACAAAAGATCTCTTCATACGAAGCTCCTTTTTTAATAACACTATGATTGATGTAGCCTTGTAACTTTAAGTATCTATTAAGAACAAGTTTTTGTCAACTTATTTTAAATTTAGGTTTGAAAAATAAAATCATAAATCAACAAAAATCATTCTTCATAAACACTTTGCCCATCAATGTAAACATAAATTTTATCAATATTTGTGAAATTTTTCACAATATTTAACCTTAACAACTGAACGCCCTCTTTTATAGAAGAATATTCAGGATGAACTTTTAATGCCTCTGAACTTAATCCGATATTTAATATTCTATCATCAAAAAAACAAAATTCCACTGTAGTTTTAGGATTAAATAAATATTTATATCGATTTGTCATTGGACCTAAAATTAAATCTTCAACAAAATAATTTATAAGTTCATAATTTTTGATTGTTGAAGAACTGCTTGGTTTGTGGCGAACTTCTGCACAAATTTTTGGAGTATCAAAAGAGTGAAAATAATAAACAAAACGTGGCTCTGGCTTTTTTATTGCGTACATTACAAGTGAAAAAATCAGCGAACTTAAAAACACTCCAAGAAAAATATCTACAATAATTCTCTGTTTTTTTTCAATCATTTAAATTTATTTTCCTCATCATAAAATCGCACAATAAACGTTTTTAGATTCTGTGCGGTTAGTGAATTTAATCAAACTATCACTCAGAATGTTACATCATTTTACACTTGTAAATCCGCGAGAACGTTCAAAATGCGTTATAAATGCTTCAAGTCCATTATATATTCCGAAAGATATTTTCTGCAAGTACTTGTCATCTGTGAGAAGAACCGCCTCTTTTGGATTTGTAAGAAATCCTGTTTCAATTAAAACACTTGGCATATTTGCATTTCGAACTACAAACCATTCTTCCGCTTTAATTCCGCGAGAAGAACTTAAACTGCCAACTTGAGATGCAATGCCGTCCATAATAAATTTTGCAATTAAAATTGATTCTGTTGTGTATTCCTCCTCCATCATACTATTTAAAATTGGCAAAATGGATTTATCTTCTGTTTGTTCAGCTTTTAATACTTGCCGACGATAACCAGGAGACAAATACCAAACTTCATATCCGGAAGCATTCTTGTCTAAACTTGCATTTACGTGAATTGAAACATAAAGAATTGCCTCGTTAGGTTTTAGTTTTACTGAATTTGCAATTTCTGTGCGTTGTTGAAGAGAAATAAAAGTGTCAGTTTTTCGTGTCATAAGAATTTGCTTGTCTGGATTTGATTTTTTTAAATAATCATAAAGTTTTAAACCGACATTTAAATTTATATCTTTTTCAACTGCATTTATTTTTTTCCCGTTGATTGTATGAACATAATTTGCACCAGGATCTTTTCCTCCGTGACCTGGATCAATTAAAATTGCACCAATTTTGTAAGGACTTGAATCACTTTCGGTTTTGAAGAAATTTTCTGAACTTTCCAAAAAATCCGCACTCGCAAGCAATTTTCCGTCACTTAAAATAGGAGACGCTTGATTTACGACATTTTTATAATCTTGAAGATAAAAACTTGAGCCGAGCGTAAATGAAACTTGATGTCCGTCTTTTTCTAAAACGCAAGATTGTGCCAAAGGATCATAAAAAAGATTCATTCCTTTTTTAGAAGCTTCTTGTATTAAATCGAGATTTTGAATATTTGATTTTGCAGAATTTTTTTGCTGAACTTGCTGATTTTGAGAGCTTTGCTGATTTTGAGCAAAACTTGAGTTCAAAAAGAGAAAACTAAAACTAAAAAAAATCACTGCGAATAAAAAAAATTTATTTTTCTTCATTATGAAACCTTCATTTAGATTATCGGATCAATGGTTCAATTTCGTTCACCAACCGATTCGGAAGGACATTAAAACCTTTTCTTGCCAACAGAAATGCAATCGCTTACGTAAAGAATTCCTTGCAATCCGCCACGAAAAAGTGCTTGACAAAATTCAACTGCATCTAATTCTGGATGATCTGGAGAAATTTTATCAAACAATTCTAAACTTTTAAAAATGCTCCGATGATTAAAATCTTTTTTGTCAAAAATAAGTTCATTTTTATTAAGAGAATTCCAATCTTCTGCATAAGACAAAATTTTTTTGCTTACATTTTCATTTTTTTTGATTTTTCGAATTTCAACCGCCATTCCTAAAATTAAATTTTTTTCTTCTTGAGAAAAATCAAAAGCTGAATAAGGAAATCCGTCTTCTGAAGGCAAAGTTTGTCCGCTTAAAAAATTTTTAGTTTGCAAATTATTTGCTCGAAGTCGGATTATAATAGAAGAAACTGCATTTTGCGCACTTGAAATTGCTAAATCACTTTTTGAAGAAACGCTTATAATATTTCCGCATTTTTCAACATTATTTCTTGGAAAATTTACTTTGTCGCCTTTTTTTACTCGAAGCAAAACATTTTTTACGAAAGGTTGATTTTGTGCATTTTCAAGTCCGTAAATTTTATAAACAATTCCCGGAATCGAAATAAACGCTCGTTCAGCACTAGTTTGAAAACTTTTTACTTCATAAATTTTATAGAATTCATTTTTTATGTTTAGTTCAACTCGCTTTAAAATTAAATCGTCTGGCTCTTTTCCAAGTGAAATTTTTAAAGCTTCTTTTGTTAAATTTAATCCTGACGAATATGGATAAGTCCAGCCAGACATATAACCGCCAGAAAGTCGCGCTGCAATTTCGCCAACCATTGGACCTTCTTTTGTATATTTTATGTCTGCCTTTGCGGCTCCATTTGTTAAACCTAAAGAATGAACTGCATTTGCAAAAATGTTAATTAGTTCATTTTTGATTTTTTCATCACAAAGACTCGGAATTGAGTGACCAAGTTCAATAAAATACGGCGGAAAATAAATGTGTCGGTCAGCAAATCCTGTGATTGTAAAAGTATTTTTATAAACAATCGCGTCAATTGAAAATTCTGGACCTTCCATATAATCTTCGAGGATTGCTCTTGAAGTTTTTGAATTTCTGATTGCATCTTCTGTGGCGAGCAAAAATTCTTTTTTACTTCTGATTTGACGACAACCGCGAGCGCCCATATTATCGACAGGCTTTACAACTTTTGGAAAGTTTAAGTTTTCTAAAAGTCCGCCAGTTAAATAATTTGCAATTTGAGTTCTTTCGATGCTTTTAAAATTTGGGGAAGGAATTTTGTATTTTTGAAAACACTTTCGCATTAAAATTTTGTTGCTAGCATTTAAGCAAGCTTGATATTCGTGAGAAGGCAAATTGCATTTTTGAGCAACAAATGCAACGTTAGCAGAAAAATCTGTGCCGACTGTAAAAATTGCTTTTAAATTTTCCTCGAGCGAAAGTGCAAGTTCTGCAATTTTTTCTTTATCTTTTAAATCGATATTTTCAAATTTATCTGCATAAGAAACGCAAAGTGCTTTTGGATTTGCATCTACAACTAAAGTTTTAAAACCTAATTCTTTTGCAGCTTCAAGTGCAGGTTTTTGCATAAGTCCCGCACCTAAAATTAAAATATATTCTTCTGCCATAAGTTCCTCATTTTTTAAAGATTTAGAAAAATGTACTTTCGACGAGAACATTGCCTTAAAAAACGGCTTCCGCACTGCGTTTGTGCAGATTGTTTTTTTAGGCAGAACCTCGCCTACGTACATTTTTTTTAAATCTTTCGACAATAAATTTCAAAAGTGTCACCAAGTTTTAATATTTTACTTGCGGCTTTTAAAGTTCGTGAATGAAGTGCTGATGTCTTTCCAGTTTTTTTTGCACTTGGAAATCGCTCT
This sequence comes from uncultured Treponema sp., assembly GCA_964563305.1. Classification (GTDB taxonomy): domain Bacteria; phylum Spirochaetota; class Spirochaetia; order Treponematales; family Treponemataceae; genus Treponema_D. Next base: position 8,121 of record CAZLXK010000038.1, on the reverse strand, counting down.
GGATGAATTCCTGTTGAAACAATTTTTATTACTTTAAATCCGTATTTTTTTAAGATTGATTTTGCAACTTTTTCTTCCCAAATTGAATAATGATCTTGCGGAGAATTTTCGTAGAAACTTTGCGTGTTATATTTTCCGCTGATTCCGTTTGCATTCGGCGTACTAAAAGCAAAAATTCCGCCTTTTTTTAGCAAACTTGAAACTGATTTTAAAACTTCATCTAAATTAGAAAAATGTTCAATCACAAACCACATTGTAATTGCATCAAATTTTTCAACTCCAAATTGTTCACAAAGATTTTTGTTTGGAAAACTTGTACAAATCGCTGGATAAGAAAGAGTATTTTTTACGTAATCAACGGCTTCTTGGCAAACATCAATTCCAAAAACTTGCCACATTGCATTTGACGCTGCATCCAAAAATGGTCCCATTGCGCAACCAATGTCCAAAATGTTTGGCGTAATTTTGTGATTATGTTTTCGATATAAAAAGTCAATCAAAGTTATGCGACGAATTCCTTGAGATCGAATTGAATCAAAATCTTCAAGATAAGTTTTACCATATTGCTTTTGATAATCGTCAAAAAAATAATTGTGATCGTAAACAGTTTGCTCTTCTTGAATGCTCCAAGACATATAAATCATTTTGCATTGCGAGCAACGTCGGAAAGTTCTTTTTGAAGTTCTTGCAATTATTTTGTCAGAAAAATTTTCTTTTGAATTACAAATTGGACAATATTTTTTGCTTCCTTTTGAAATTTCTGTAATAAACTGATTTAGATTTTTATTTTCATTTGATTTGATTGAATTAAAAAGTTTTTCTGGCGTTTTTAAAACTTGAGAAATTTTTTTTGCATTTACTTGATTTTGATTTAAGCAAACAAAATTATTTGAAAGCGAAAGTTTTAAATGCAAAGAACTTGGTGCAACTAAAAGAACGTGACACAAAGCACTCGACGCTTCAAAGGCTGTAAATCCGTAATGCGTTACAACTAAATCATATTTGAAAAGTTCTTCTTTTAAGTTTTCGATTGGTGAAACAAGATTTATGTATTTTTTTAATTCGCTTGGAATTTTTTCTTCGAGTTCATTTTGATTTTTATCTGAAGGAATAATTGCATTTACTAACAATTTATTTTGAGCAAGTGCAATCGAAGTTTTTAAAGTTAAATTGCAAGGATCTTCTCCACCAAAAACAACCAAAGCATTTTTAATTGGAGAATTTTTTTCTTGTTGATTTTTTACGTTTTTTGGCAAATTCATAAAATTGTAATTTGTAAAGTTTACAATTCGTTTTAATTTTTTTTCGGGAACGTTTGGAATTATGTCTAGCAAATAATCGGCTAAATTTAAATCGACAGAACCTTCGTCTAAAGCGAGAACCGCTGATTTTTTTTCGAGTTCTAAAGCAAAATTTTTGTCAGTTTCAAAAAGGTCAGTTACAATCAAATTATAATTTTCAATTTCATTTAAATCTCTGATAATCTGAAAATCTTTTAAACCTTTTTCGCGATATTCTTTTTCAAGTCCAAAAGTTTGTGGCAAACTTGCATCAAGCGGAATGTAAATGTCATTTTTATTTTCTAGGGCAATATTTAAACATCTTCGCAAATGCCCAGTTCCTTTTCCTTTTTGAACGCAAGGAATTAAAAGAACTTGATGTTTTATAAAAGGTTGATTTAGTGCATTTAAGATTTCGTCGCTTGTGTAAGGAAGTTTTACAGTTTCGTTTCCTGAAATAAATTCTACAATTTGCTTGGCTCTTTTGTAATCAAATGGCGTGTCGATTGTGCTTCTTAAATTTGGAAAATTATAGCGATGACTTGCTTTTATGAACGCACAGTTAAATTTATCTTTGTGATTGTACAAAGCCGGTCCAACGTGTTCGTGATCGTAAGTCGAAGAAGTTTGATTTGCCGCTTGAACTAAAGAATGTGCATTAAAAACTTCAACTCCGCTTCCGTGCGGAAGTCCAACGTAAGTCATATAATCTGTGGCTTCGTTTTGGGAATTTCCTTCGCAACGTTTTGTAAAATCATCTAAAAGTTCTTGTGCCGCGTCATAAAATAAAAAAGGATTGTCGGCAGTTGCTCTTAAGACAATGTCGGCTTTTGACAAATTTATTACATCAACAAAACGCTGCAAAACATCAGTTTTAGAACCTACATAAAATTCCCACTTCATTTTTTTAGCGATTGGAGCAAGTTCTTTTTCGCTGTCAATATCTGTAGCAAGATAATATTTGTCGGCTTTAACTTTTTTCATAGAAAGCAAAACCCATTCTAAAACAGTTTTTCCGCCTAAATTAAGAAGAGCTTTTCTAGGAAGCCGAGTTGAAGAAAGTCTGCATTGAACAATTACAACTTTACGTTGTCTTTTACCAAAAACCTTTTGTAAAAACATTTATTTTTCCCAATTTTCAATAAGCGTGGCAGCATCAGTTTTAAAACGATACTGATTTTTTAAAGTCCATTTTCTTGCATCATTAAACAAGGAAATTGTATCAGAAAAACTATAAGGACTTCTAAAATTAAATGCAATAAATGATTTAAGCGGAATGTAAGCGTGATCAGTTTTAAAAATCGGAAGAAGATTTTTTAAGTAAAAACGCATATAAGTTTCGTCTGGAGTTTTATTGTAATTAATTTCAGTTTCGGCATAACGTAAAACTAAGGCATTAAAAATTAAAGTTTTTTCGCCCCACAACCAAGATCGCAAAAACAAATCGATTTTTTGCCAATATTCAGATTTTATTGTGTAATCAATTCCGCCAAGTTGAATATATTTGTCAAGATTATAAAATCCAGATAAATCAGCAGAATATAAAGTTTTGTCGCCGTCGCTGTAATTTTGAATTTCTTGAATTTGAAATTTTGATTTTTTTGTTAAAGGTTTAAAACAAACGCTCATGCTGTCGTAATTTGCATTAACTAATCTTGGGCAAACACAAAAGACATTTTTTTCAATCAATTTTTTTGCCATTGTTGCAGTAAAAGTAAAATTTTGCGTACATTGTTCTTCTTGCAAAACCAAAACATTTTTAAACTCAGCCTCGCCCATTGCAACGTTAAGCATATCACCTTCTGTAATTTCATCTTCGAGCGGAACAATAAATTTTATTTGCGGAAATTGATTTGATATTTCTTCAACATTATTTACTAAAGTTTTTCGTTCTACGCTGATTATTTGTGCAAAGCCTTTTTCTAAAAGATTTTTGTAAACAATTTGTTTAAACTGATTTATTCCGTGGCAAAGCAAAATGCAAGTAACCGGCATTTTTATTTCTTGAAGTTCTTGATTTCCTTTGACGATTGTATATGAGATTTTTCTTTCGTTAAAAATTGAAGGTATAGTATTCATCACAATCCTCGCATTTTTTTAAATATTTTTTTTCAATTTGATTTTGAACAATTTGCTTGGTTTTCGCCCAAAGATTTTCTAAGCCTTCTTCAAAAACATTTCCTAATTTTGTTTCATTATAAAATTCTTTGCACAAAGGAACGCTTCCATCTTTTAAAATTGTAACGTCGCGTTTTAAGTGCCAACAAACATTTCGCTCGTAAGGCGTAAGATCTGCAACTTTTTTTTGAGGAAGAGTTTTGCAATAATCATCATATTTTTGAATTATCAAATGACCTTTTGAAACGTTTTTTTCGTCGTGATAAAATCTGTAAAACTCTTCAAGTTCATTTTCATTTTCTTGAGTTCTTGTAAAAAGAGGATAAACGCAATTTAGAAAATTTTCTTCTAAAAGTTCAATCGAAGTTTTTGCTTTTTCAAACGAATTTTCAGGACAATTTTTGTGAAGTTCAAAATATTTTTCTTTTGTAAAAGCGTCAAGATAAACAATAAAATTTATTCGATTTTCGAGTTGCGAAATATTTGAAGATGATTTTTTTAACTTTGGTGAAGAATCTAAAATATTTTTTATTTTTAAGATGATTTCTTGATTTAGTTCAATTCCTTCAGTTTCTAAAATCAAATTAAAATGCGGATTTTTTAAAACTTCGGCAATGTAAAGTAAAATTTGCGGATTTGTAAAAGGATCGCCAAACGCACTTAAAGAAATTACAGCTTCTTCGCTTAAAACAGATATTTGAGAAAGCAAAGCCTTAAAATGCTCCAAGTTCATAAAAGGATTTTCGTCTTTACTAAAAGGAAATTCTGGATTGTAAGACGCTTGACTTGAAGTTTTTGCGCTGATTTGAATGTTGTAAAACGCGGGAACAGTTTGCTGAATTTTCGCTGATTTTTGAGCAAGTTCGCTTAATTCAAAAGCTTTAAACGGAACTTTTAAATTTAAGGCTTCGTCATAAAGATTCTTACAACTTAAAGTTAAAAGTTTTGATGAACAAGAAAAATCCAACCTTAACATTCTAAAATCTTTTGGTGCAATGTAACTTTCAATTTCAAAAGAATTTATGTCAGTTTTTAAAACATTAAAAATACTTTGATCATTTACTTTGCTTTGTGCAATTTGAGTTTTAGTTTTTACAAGTTCTGCAAGAATATTTAAAGTTCCACAAGAAATTATTTGCGGAGCAAAACCTTCTGGAAAACCGTCGGCAAATGTATATTCTGCTAAATATTTTTGATGTTCTGATAAAATTTCTGAAGTCAATTCGATATCTAAAAAAGGTTTGTCGGCACTTGTAAAAATTGCATAATCCGCTGCGTTTTTTTGACATTCAATCGCCATAGTTTCTAAAAGTGATTGCGTGTTCCAAGAAGATTTTTCTGTGATTTTTACAGAAGATATATTTTGATTTTTTATATTCTGATTTTTTAAACAATCTTTTACGTTTTGCGATAATTCTGGATTTGATAAAATTTGAATTGAAGTCAAACTTGGAATATTTTTTGTCCAAAGCAAAACTCTTTCAAAACTTGAGATTCCAGAAAATATTTTGTCGAAAGCGTGAGTTAAATCGAAGCCACAGTAAATAAAAACAATGTTTTTCATCTTTTCATTTATCGGCATTTTAAGATTTGATTTTAGAAGTTTTTAATTCTTGTTGTTGAAGATTTTTACTTGTTTGCGAAAACTTAGCACGTCATTCTGAGCGTAAAACGAAGAATCAACTAACACTTTGCTAGAGAAAACTTAAGGTTTTATTTTTATAAAAGTCTAACATTTCTGCAAAAACCTACAGAGAACTTAGCCCCGATTGTAGCGATTGCCGTAAGGCAAGTGCGAAGCACCGAAGCGAAAAGCGTAGTCGCGGAAAGCGGGTTTTGTTTTAAGGCTGGCGGTTTGCACAAGAGATTCATAAAACTGCAATAAGTGACGGTTTATAAAGAGTGGCGTAAGCCACGTTATTCAGTAACGTTGTGGTTTCGACCTTGCTCAACCACCGTCAATAATGCAAATAACAAAATTCGCTCCAAAAAAAACAAAAAAAATCTCCCTTGAGAAAAAACACGTTAAATTTTAATATTAAAATATGACTGAGCAAGAAAAAGATGACAACGTTTTAACAGTTTCGCAACTTACAGGTTTGATTAAAAACTTAATGGAAGGAAGTTTTCCAAATATTTTGCTCAAAGGCGAAATTTCTAATTTTAAGGCGAATGTTTCAGGTCATTTGTATTTTATTTTAAAAGATTCGATGTCGCAAATTAAAGCGGTTATGTTTCGTGGAAGAGCGGCAAGTCTTGATTTTGTTCCGCAAGATGGAACTTTGGTTCAAGTTCAAGGGCAAATTAGCGTTTACCAAGTTCGTGGCGAATATCAAATTATTGTAAACCGAATGAAAAAATCTAGCACTGGCGACATTATGGAAATGATTGAAGAGCGAAAACGTCGTCTTGCTGCTGAAGGTTTATTTGATCCTAAACGTAAAAAAATGCTTCCTTATTTTCCACAAACTTTGGGAATTGTAACAAGCCCAACTGGTGCTGCTTTGCGTGACATTTTAAATATTATAAAAAGGCGAAACGATAAAGTTAACGTGATTATTTTTCCTGCCGTTGTTCAAGGAAACGACGCTGCTTTAAGCATTATCAAAATGATTAAAATTGCGAACAAATATAAAATGTGCGATTTGCTGATTGTTGGGCGAGGCGGCGGTTCAATAGAAGATTTGCTTCCGTTTAGCGACGAAGATTTAGTTAGGACGATTGCTTCATCTGAAATTCCAATTATTAGTGCTGTGGGACACGAAATTGACTTTCCACTTTGCGATTATGCTGCTGATGTTCGTGCTCCAACTCCAAGTGCTGCGGCGGAACTTGCGGTTTGCCAGAAGAATGAATTTTTGCAAACTCTAAATGCTTTTCAAATGGATTTTTACAACAGCATTGAAAGTAAAGTTAAAAATTTAAAACTTATTTTAAATCAGTTTAAACCTGAAAATTTGGCAATTCAAATTCAAAACATAAAAGCACCTTTTATTATGCGATTTGATTCTGCTCGCGAAGCACTTTTGCGAAATCTTAACGATTTAATTGAAAGTAAAAAACATAAAATTGCACTTTGCAAAGCGGATTTGAATAATTGTAATCCGCAAGTAATTTTTGACAGAGGATATTCGATGGTTTGCGACGAAAATGGAAAGATTGTTCGGAATGCTGCGGATTTGAAGATTGGAGAAAAGCTTAGCATAAAACCTTCGCGTGGAAAAATTGACGCTGTGGTACTTGATGTTAGAAATTAGACGCTAGAAAGTTAGGAGTTATTGGCGAAAACTGGCGGTTTTCTTGCAAAAAGTGACGGTTTCGTCGAGAAAACTGGCGGTTTTGCGGCGGAAACTGGCGTTTTTCTTAAAGAAGCGACGCTTTACTTTGCAAAATTTTAGTTCAATCAGAAAACAAAAAAAAACGGAGAAAATAAAATGAATAATTTTGAAGATAACTTAAAAAAACTTGAAACTTTGAGTGCGGACATTAAACGAACTGATATTAGTTTAGAAGATGCTCTTAAAGATTTTGAAGAAGGAATTAAACTTGTTAAAGGAATGGAAAAAGAACTTGATCAAATTGAAGCAAAAATTCAAATTCTTGTAAAAGATCCAGATTCTTTAACTGAAGATGAAAACTTAAGCGAAGAAAAATCTTCTGGCGAAAAGACAAAATCTTCTGCAAAAAATGAAAAATCTCTAGAAAAAAAATCCGCAGAAAAAAGTGCAAAACAAAACGATTTTGAAGGTGCGTTAGATTTGTTTGCTCCAGAAACTCAAGTTAATGGCACTAGAAGTTAGGATTTAGGAATTAGAACTTAGAAGTTAGGACTTAGAAATTAGGACTTAGAAATTAGTGGCGAGACACGAAGCAATCGGCTGGCGGTTTTGTATTTAATCGTTAATAGATTGCCATGTCGCTTTGTTTCTCGCAATGACGTGCTAAGAAGGAATTTTTCGTTATGGAAGAAAATCAAAAAATTCAAGAAAACTCAGAGCGAAAATCTGTAAAAATTTTAAATCCCGAAGTTGCCAGAAAAATTGCAGCGGGCGAAGTTATTGACAGACCAAGTGCGATTGTGCGCGAACTTATGGATAACGCAGTTGATTCTGTTGCTACAAAAATCAACGTTGAAATTTATGGTGGCGGAATTGAAAAAATTCGAGTTGTGGACAACGGAAGCGGAATGTCAAAAGAAGATTTACAAACTTGTGCTCGTCCACATGCAACTAGCAAAATCTCTACGGCAGAAGATTTATTAAAACTTTCAACTTTAGGATTTAGAGGCGAAGCACTTTCTTCTATGGCGGCAGTTAGTCGGCTTGAAATTATAAGTGGCGGTTGGAAGATGAACGCGAGCGTTACAGAAAATCACATTTTAACGCCTTGTTCATTAAGTAAAGGAACGATTGTTCAAACTTCAAGATTATTTGAAAATTTTCCTGCACGACGACAATTTTTAAAGCGAAGTTCAAGCGAAGGTTTTATGTGCCGAGCAATTTTTGACGAAAAAGTTTTGCCTCGTCCAGATATTGAGTTTAGTTTTAGTCAAGACGGCGAAAAAAAAATTTCACTTGAAGCAACAAATAGTTTAAAACGTCGCTTTGTGCAAACTTACGAATTTTTTGAAACTGAAGATTTATTTTACGAAATTTCAGACGAAAGTTCAGACAAAACTTGGAAATTTAATCTTGTGCTTGGCGAGCCAAATGTAAACCGAACA